>JACQOD010000099.1 GCA_016202725.1 Candidatus Aenigmatarchaeota archaeon
CGCCAACTCACCAATTTAACCTTTTCAGCGGAATAGTACGCCATGGAACCCCGCATCCGCGAGACGCAGTGGAACAAGCAGCTCGAAGCCGCCCTGCTTGCGCAGTGGGCGAAAGAGCAGCAGCCCTTCTTGCCCGGGGGGACGGCGCTGACCATTGACACTCCTCCCCCCTACCCGTCGGGCAGGCCCTGGCACGTGGGGGCTGCGGCCCACTACGCGCAGATTGACATGATTGCCCGGGCGTCCCGGCTCCTGGGCTGGAACGTCCTCTTCCCCATCGGGATTGACCGCAACGGCCTGCCCGTGGAGATGTACACGGAGAAGAAGTTCGGGATTTCCATCCACACCACCCCGCGGGAGCAGTTTCTCCAGAAGTGCACGGAAGCCCTGGACGAGCTGGAGGCCGAGATGCTCCAGATCATGCGGGCCATGGGCCTCTCGGGGGATTTTTCCCGGGTGTACCACACCGATGATCCTGCCTATCGAGCATTGACCCAGGCGAGCTTCATCCGGCTCTGGAAGCAAGGCCTGGTATCCCAGGACTCCCGCCTCAACAACTGGTGCCCGGGCTGCAAGACCACGGTCGCTGATAATGAGGTGGCCTACAGGGACATCCCCACCTTCCTGAACCATGTTGCGCTCCAGGTCGCGGGCTCTAACGAGCGGATAACGATCGCCACCACCCGGCCGGAGCTGCTCTGCACCGCTGCCTTGGTCATTTACAACCCGAAGGACGAGCGCTACCAGCACCTTGCAGGGAAGCAGGCCGTCATTCCCCTCTACGAGCGGGAGGTCCCGATCATGGCCCACCCGATTGCCGATCCTGCCTTTGGCACGGGGCTGGCGTACATGTCCCGCTCCGCGGGCGACCTCAACGCGGTGCGGTTCCTGCGCGAGCAGGGCATTCCCTATGAGGTCTGCATCGGAGAGGATGGAAGGATGAACGCAAAGGCGGGCTTCCTCGAAGGCCTGCTGGTCAAGCAGGCGCGCGCGCGCATCCGCGAGCTCCTGAAGGAAAAGGGATTCCTCGCCAAGGAGGAGCAGATCTCCCACCGCACGCCTGTCTGCGAGCGCTCGAAGCACGAGATCGAGTACATCGCCATGCCCGAGTTCTACCTCAAGCAGCTGCCCTTCCTCACGGTCCTCGAGAAGTACGCGAAGCAGATTGCCTTCCACCCGGAGGCCCACCGCTCCCTCCTCCTGAACTGGATCCGCTCCGTGAGCATGGACTGGCCCATCTCCAGGAGAAGGTTCTATGGAACCGAGATCCCGATCTGGTACTGCGCCTCCTGCGGGGAGGCGCACCTCCCTCCCGAGGGGGGATATGTCCAGCCCTGGAAGGATCCCGCGCCCTTCCCCGCCTGCGCGAAATGCGGCCACGCCGCCTTCCGCGGAGAGGAACGGACCTTTGACACGTGGATGGATTCCTCCATCTCGCCCCTGGTCGTGACCCGGTTCTTCACCGACCCCGCCTTTCACGCCGCTACTGCAGGGAGGGTCATCCGGCCACAGTCCAAGGACATCGTCCGCACCTGGCTATTCTACACCCTGCTGCGCTGCCACCAGCTCACCGGGAAGCGCATCTTCAGCGACGCCTGGATCATGGGCTACGGGGTGGACGAGAAGGGGGAGAAGATGAGCAAGTCCAAGGGGAACGTGATCGATCCGATCCCCATCCTGGAGAGCCAGGGGGCGGACACCTTCCGGTTCTGGTCGGCGCAGGAGACCGGGCTCGGTTCAGATTTCCGCTGCTCTGAAGAAAAAATCGCGGGGACGGGGAAGTTCCTCTCCAAGCTCTGGAATGCCTCCAGGCTCATCTCCTCCTTCCCGGAGGCGAAGAAGCCCCGCCAGCTGGCAGCGCTCGACCAGTGGATCCTGGGCGAGCTCCGCCTGCTGGTGCAGGCGTGCAAGGAAGGCTACCAGGCATTCGACTTCTCGGTGCCTGCAAACCTGACCCGCGCCTTCCTCTGGAACGTCTTCGCCGCGCACTACATGGAGCTGGCCAAGACCCGCGCCTACGCCGGGGACCCGTCGGCCTGCTTCACGCTGCATGCCTGCCTGCGGACCCTGCTGGTCCTGCTCTCGCCCATCACCCCCTTCTCCACCGACCACCTTTACCGGGTCCTGTACGGAGGAAGTGTCTTCCAGGAGCCGTTCCCCAAGGCAGCGGCGCAGCCCGCTCCTCCCTTCTCGACCGATGCGCTGCTCGCGCTCGACAGCGCGATCTGGAAGGCCAAGAAGGACCGGGGACTCTCGCTCAAGGCGGAGGTGACATCCCTCACATTGCCACAGGAGTTCAGGCAAATTGAATATGATGTGAAGCAAACACACAATGTAAAAGAGCTGAACTATGGGAAGAGTGTGACGATATGTTTGGAAAGTCAAGTGTGAAGATATTATGACGATTCAACCTCAGGTCATGAAGGTTCTCCGAATTCTGTGTAAGAAGTTGAATAAGAGCGATGTGAAATGGGTGATTGGAGGTAGCGTAAGCCTCGCTCTACAAGGAGTTGATACTGAACCTCACGATGTGGATATTCTCACCGATGAAAAGGGAGCTTATGAATTAAATAAAATTCTCAAGGAATATGAGATTAGCAAGGTCAAGTTCAGCAAAACCGATATCATCGCTTCTCATTTTGGAAAGTTTAAAATAAATGGATTCACAGTTGAGGTCATCGGGGACTATATGTTAAACATGAATGGACAATGGGTAAATTTTGGGAGAAAACGAATAAATGAAATCATCATGTTGAATGTAGACGATATTGAGGTGCCTATTTCCTCTCTGAAGAGTCAATTGGAATCTTCCAAGATCATGGGAAGAACAGAAACAGTAAAAAAGATTGAAGATGTTCTAACGTGCGTGAAGTAAACTACCCGCCGCTACAGCGGCGGGCGTGTGACGCCGACTAATCCAGGAATGGTCAACATTCCTGCGCCCGTGATGACGGTCCATCTCCACGACCCCGCGCTCTGCTGCTGGCGCCGCCATGCATCTGCGGGCCAAGGCCCGCAGCGTTCTGGCGGCGCGGGGCGTAAAGCGAGCTTTTAAAGGGCGGTCCCATTCTTTCTCTTATGCGAGACGTGCGGTATAGCAATCTCTTCATGGAGGAAGCCGTCGACAGCCTGCGCGCGCAGGCCGAACGCATCGGCTACAAGGGCGCATTCAGCGCCGATGCCGGCGTCCTCCTCTTTTGCGGCGGCCCCCAGAATGGAAGAGTGACGGTTGCCGACGAGCACGGCGATCCCGATCCTCGCTTCCGGCCGGTGCGGTGCTTCGATCTGCCAGAAGGGTATGACCTGGCTCATAATGTCTCGGGCGTCCTCCTGCTGCGACGGCGCGGGTGGGATCCGAAGGCAGGCGGCTACGAGCCGCCGTGGGATTGCCTGCCGGATAAGCTCAGGGATCCCTTCGGAACCGTTTTTTCCCGGGAATACCTGCGGGATCTCTATTCCAAGCGATGGGCAGCGGCCATGGAAGAGGCGTTCGCCATGGATGTCCAGCCAAGCGCCTAACGTGACATGTCCATTCTCAGCGGGAGGGACTGCCAGGCATGGCTCACCGCCTGTTCCGCGGGGCGTCTAGGATGCCTGGCAGCAGCGTGCCGTGAGCAACGTGACCGCATAGTGGAGCAGTCTTTAAAGGACCCTCCCCATAATCTAGGTATGCTGGAAATCGTGTTCCTGGGAACAGGGGGGGCCGTGCCCTCCCCCCGGAGGCATCTGGCCGCCATCTGGATGCGCTACTCGAGCGAGGAGGGCGAATCCTTCCTGATGGACTGCGGCGAGGGCACCCAGCTGCAGCTCATGAAGGCGGGCCTGAGCTTCATGCAGCTCGACCGGATCTTCATCACCCACTGGCATGCAGATCATTGGGCCGGGCTGATCGGGCTGATCCAGACCATGAACCTGGAAGGCAGGAAGACTCCGCTCCGGGTGTACGGCCCGGAGGCCGAGCGGTTCGTGGACCTCATCCTCGAGCTGGGCTACTGGGCGCCCCGGTTCAGGGTCATCCCGGTGGATGTTCCCTTCGAGGGCGACCAGGAAACCGTGGTCTACCAGCATCCCCAGTTCCGGATCGTCTCGCGGCCCGCGAAGCACTCGGTCCCTGCGGTGATGTACGCCTTCCAGGAGCAGGACAAGGTCAATGTGGACATCCAAAAGGCCGCTGCCCTGGGACTGACCCAGGGGCGGGTGGTGGGGGCGCTCAAGGCCGAGGGCAAGGTCGTAGTCAGGGGGAGGACCGTCACCCTGGAGGAGGTGGGCGTGCGCAAGCCTGGCCTGAAGGCAGTCTACACGGGGGATACCCAGGCGTGCCCCCAGCTGGTTGCCCTGGCCCGGGGGGCGGACCTGCTCATCCACGATTCCACCTACGAGGCCCAGGAGGAGGACGTGATGCACGCGGGCGCGAAGGAGGCCGCGGCCGCGGCCAAGGAGGCGGGCGTGGGCACGCTGGTGCTGACCCACTTCTCCCGCCGGTACCAGGACGTCTCCCCCCTGGAGCAGGAGGCCAGGCAGGTCTTCCCCCGCGTGCTGAGCGCCAAGGACTTCCTGAAGCTCACGCTCAAGAAGGGCTCCCTGGACGTGGGCGACGCGCGCCCGCCGCGGGACAAGGCCGCCTAGGGGTGTCGTCCGTGCGGTTCATCAGCCCCTTGACCGAGTACGGTGGGCCCTGCTGCGTACGACTTTAAATTGGTGACTGAAGTTTGACGGTATATAAAGCATCCTCGTGGATTTCCCTGTTGTGGTGTCCGGAAATTATTTCGCTCCCCTCTCTCTTCGTTGGTTTCCATACTTTGTACGTGTGTAGCTGCCAAACGTATGCTATCGGTTTCCAA
>JACQOD010000102.1 GCA_016202725.1 Candidatus Aenigmatarchaeota archaeon
GAGGGGGAGAGGGAGAGGTTCGTGGAGGGGGGAACGGTGATCTCGAGCGTCACGTTGCTCTTGCCGCCATTGGCTGCGGATATGGTGACGTTGCCCCGGTACAGGCCAGGGGGGAGGCTGGCCGCGGCGGTCACGTTGACCTGGATCGAGCGATTGAGCGTGGCGTTGAGCTGGGTGATGTTGGCGGGGAGGAAGACGATGGTGAAGTTGGAGAGGTTGGCGGTGGAGAAGGTGATGTTCTCGAGGGGGCTGTTGCCGATGGAGAGGACGGTGAAGTTGCCCAGGATGCGGGTGGTGTTATCGCCCACCTCCCCGGCCAGCAGGAGGGGGGTGGCGTTGACGGTGACGTTGAAGGCGGTGAGGTTGCTCGCGAAGGTGCTGTCGGGGTTCTGCCAGGAGGCGGTGATGTTGACGAGGTAGCTCCCCGGGAGGGTGGCGTTGGGGACGGTGATGTTGAAGGATGCTGTGCATGAGCCAGCCAGGGAGATCGTCCCGCAGGCGTGGGAGGAGGCGTTGGCCTGCCAGCCCGCAGGCAGGGAGAGGGTGAGGTTGGCGTTGCGGGCCGTGGCGTTGCCGGTGTTGTTGGTGGTGGCCAGGAAGGCGGTGGTGGCGTTGGCGGCCTGGGTGATGCCGGTGACGTTCGCCGCGGCAGGGGAGAGGGAGACGGAGAGGTTGGTCTTGGCCTCCTCCGCGGTGAAGTTCTGCTCGCTGGAGCCGGTGTTATTATACAGGGTCCCGTTGCAGGCCAGGGTGTAGACCCCGGCGATCGCGGGAGTGGAGAAATTCACGACGTAGGAGCCGTTGTTGAGGCTGGTGATGTTGGTCACCGGCGTGGCGCCGATGGCGCAGGAGAGGTTGGCGCCGACGATGAAGGAGTCGTTACGAATGTTGGAGAGCACGAGCGTGCCGTTGCCAACGGCGTTCAGCAGCCAGGTGGCGGAGGCGAGGGTGAGATTGGCGTTGTAGCTGCTGGAGACGTTGAAGGTGTGGTTGCTCTCGTTGAGGAAATAGCGGTCGCTGTCGTAGGCGCGGACCGTGACATTCCAGGGGCCGGTCGTGTGGTTCGCGCTGAGGTTGAAGCGCGCCGTGAACAGCCTATCCCCGGAGGAGGCGTCGCCGTTGGAGCCGTCGTCGTACAAAGGTGCAATCACATCGTCCCCGGTCCCCTGCGTCCCGAGGGAGAGCGTGGCGTTCAGGAGGGACGCCGCCTGGAAGGAGTCGTTGGTGAGGTTCCCCGTGAGGAGGATCGCCTCCCCCCGGTTGTAGACCGAGACGTTACTCGCGGCAGTGACCCGGATATGGAGCGCCTCGGCGCCGGAGGTGGTGATGACGACCGGCACCACGGTCCTGTTGGACAGGCCGATGATGTCGTTCACGTTGGCCTGCGTCCCGTCCACGTGGACGATGGCCACCTCATAGATCGAGGCCCCGGGGGCGAGGGTGGTGGCGTTGAGGTTGATGCCCATGCGCCCCGTGCTGGCCACCCCTGACAGGGATTCGTTCGTGGCCAGGAAGGCGGTCGTGCCGGTCTCGTTCGCGTTGATCACCCCCACGTGGAAGAGGCCGCCCTGCTCGCCTGCCCAGGTGTAGGATCCCGGGTCCGTCTCCATGGAGCGGCGGGTGTTGGCCGAGGTGCTGCCGGTGAAGGTGCTCAAATCGAACAGCAGCGCCCCTGCAAGGGAGGAGTTGCGGACGATGGTCGAATTCCCGATGTTGGTGAAGTTCTGCTCGATGCGGATCCATTGCGAGCTGTTGTAGAAGGTGTAGCGCTTGACCAGGTAGCCCTGGTTGGTGCGGTTGGCGGAGTCGTTCCAGAAGGTCTCGTGCCCGCTCTGGGTCACCACCAGCCTTACCGGCCCGCTCGCGAAGGAGGCGTTGTTCCTGAGGTCGAAGCTGAAGTTGTAGGTGCCGTTGGCATACTGGACATACTCGGCCGGGGCGCGGTCGGCGCCTGCGGACAGGATGGTGTTGGTCTCCCGGATCTCATAGAGGCCGGAGACGTTCTGCCCGCGGACGGTGTCCATGGACCAGCTCACGTAGGAGTTGCTGACGTTCAGCTCCTCGCCGGTCCAGACGTAGGTCAGGTTGGTGGAATAATTGCGGAACGGCTTGGGGGAGGATGCGAGGTCGAAATACACCTGGAACGTCCGCACGGTCTGCGCCGGGGTCGTCCCGTTCAGGATGAAGACGAGCGTGCCGTAGGCGTTGGTTGCCGGGTCGAAGGACGTCCCGTTGTCGAACTGGGAGGGGAGCTCGTGCATGGGCTGCCCGGTGCTATTGTGCTCGATCAGGCGGGTGGAATTGCGGTCGAACGTGCCTGACAGGCCCATCTGCCGGAGGATGTCCGTGAAGTTCACCGGCGTCTCGATCGGCCAGTCCGCGCGGGAATAGCTCGAGGTGTTCACTGAGATCTGGAAGCGGTAGTGCCAGGTGGTGTTCCACCACTGGCTGTTGAAGGGCGCGTCCACCATCCTGACCGAGCTGGCCATAATCAGGACCAGCGCGGCCAGGACGATGATCTGCCACCGCATGCTACCTCCTTCCCAGGGCGCGCACGGCCCGTTCATAGGCGTCCTTGCTGATCTGCCCCTTGGCGAGGGAGTCCCTGAGTTCCGCCAGCAGGGAATCGCCGGCGGCCGCGGGAGGCCCTCCCCCTTGGGGCTTCTCCGCCGGGGCGGCTGCCGCAGGCGCGGGCTTCCCGGCCGGGGGAGCGAGGGACGCCTCCTGCGCGGGAGTGGAGATCTCTGCCTGTTGGGGGAGGGACGGCGGGGCGGACATCTGAGGTGCAGCCGCCGGAGGTTCGCCGAGCGACTGCTGGGCCTCGAACCGCGCCCACTCCTCCTCCAGCGCCCTCGCGACGCCCGCGAGCTTCTCCTGGTTCTTGCGCTTCGCCTCGAGGAACTCCTGCTTCGCCAGCGTCCCCTTGCGGTGGGATTCCTCCAGGGTGGCGATGACGAGCTCGATGTCGTCCTTCCCCTTCTGCAGCTCCTGCAGGCGCGCAGGCAGCTTCAGGCGGACGATGGGGATGACGGTGTCGATGAGCTTCTTCATCTCCCGCATGCGGCTGCCGATGCCGGAGATGTCCTCCCGGATGGCGGCGAGGTCCGGCTTGGCGACGTAGTCCGACAGCCGGGCTCCAAGGTTGTCCGAGGCCTTCATCAGCTCCTTGACCAGCTCGTCAAGGGTTTCCTGCTTGGCCCGGTAGAGGAAGAAATCCTCCATCTTCTTGTTCAGGTCGACGTACATGCCCTCGATCTTGGACGACAGGCGGTCCACGCGCTTCGCCTTCTCCTCCAGGGAGGCGGTCTTCTGGGCGATCTCCTTGTTGACCGCCGCTATGTTCTCCAGGCCGCCGACGCTCTTGAGGAGGGAACGGATGTCCGTGACGGTCTTCAGGAGGTCGCCGAGCTTGAACTCTATCTTCTCGAGCCGCATGTCGTGGTCGGTGATGCTCTTGTCCCGCTTGGCGAACTCCTTGGCCATCTGCTCGGGCTTGAGCTCGGCCATCTGCTCGCCGAGCTTCTCGACCTTGAGGTCCTGGTTCTTGGCGATGGCCTCCCGCTGGTAGACCAGGGACCGCAGTTCGCCCATGCCCTCGGAGATGGTCAGGAGCTTCTGGTCGAGCGCGGCCTTGGCGTCCTTCTGGGCGTCGAGCAGGGTCTTCATCTTCTCGATCTCCACCGTGAACTTCGAGTCGAGCGCGGCAGGGGTCGGCCC
>JACQOD010000101.1 GCA_016202725.1 Candidatus Aenigmatarchaeota archaeon
GAACCACAGCATAACGTGAACCGTCTTCAAGACCTCGGACGAGGAGATGATGCCATTGCGCATCCGCAGGCATTCGCTTATCCGCAATGGGATTTCGCCGCCAGCTCGGGGAAATAGGCCGTTTATTTTGCGGTCACGCCTTAGCGTTCCCAGGCAGAGGCCCATAGAATCATGGGCGGCAGGAAAACTCGATCCATGGGTGGTGTCGCTTTCCTTGGTTGCCGCGTCGGTCATCCTTTCTCTCATGTGTGCATTCTTGCTTGCGGTTGCCCGGAAGCGAGCCCTGCGTTCTTTGGAAGCATATTCCGCGGCATTGATTTGATATAACGGCCATTGCGGTATTTGAGACCCCCCTCCGCCGGGGAGGTGGCCTGCAGGAGCTGGATTGGTGGCAGTTTCCGCGGGAACCGAGAGCAGCGAAGCCTTTCTGCCGTCCTCCCCGTTCACCAAATGAGCGCGGAGAACACCGCCCCCACCAGGATGCCCATGGCCGAGACGAGCAGGCCCGCCAGCAGGAGCTCGCGGAGCTTGAGGTAGCCGGTCCCGTAGGCCATGGTGGTCGGCGGGGTCCCCGCGGGCATGACGAAGTCCATCGAGACCCCCACCCCGGCGAGGAAGGCCAGCGTCCGGGGATCCAGCCCGGTCAGGGCAGCCACGGGAATCATGAAGGGGATCATCACCGCGGCCGCGGCGGTATTGCTGGCGAAGCCCGTCAGCAGGACCCCGAAGCCGATGACCAGGAGGGAGATCAGGATCGCCGGCTGGCCGAGGATGCTGCTCCCCAGGGCCGTGGCCATCACCGCATCAAGGCCGGAGGCGTGCATGGCGAAGCCCAGGGAAATGCCCCCGCCGATCAGGATGAGGGAGGGCCAGTCCAGGGCGTGGAAGTCCTTGGTGTCCAGCAGCCCGAGCCCGTACAGGAGGAACAGCGGAACCAGGGACACGATCCCGATATTCACCCCGTGGAGGTCGGCCGTCAGCCACAGCAGGACCGTCAGGAGGAAGACCCCCAGGACCTGCTGCTGCTTGCCGGTGAGCTTCCTGTCCGCTTTCTCGACCCGCACCCGCGCGATTTCCGCCCGGAAGAGGAAGGAGAGGATGGCCCACGCCCCCAGGAGCAGGGCGGCCATGAGGGGCAGCCCGAAGACGAGCCAGTCCAGGAACCCGAAGGCGATGCCGCTCTGGTTCAGGAACTTCGCCACCAGGATGTTGGGCGTGCTGCCCACCAGGGTTCCCAGGCCGCCAATGGTGGCGGCAAAGCCGATTCCTAGGACCACGCCCTTCCCCCAGCGGGAGCCGGGGAGGAGCTTGTTCTCGCGGAGGATCACCAGCCCGATGGGCAGCATGATGGCCGCTGCTGCTGAGTTGGCCATCCACATGGACAACAAGGCAGTCGCAGCCATGAGCCCCAGCAGGACGTGCCGCGGGGTGGAGCCGTCGTGGACGAGCTTCTCCCCCAGCCAGGCATCCAGGCCGTGCTTCTGCATGCCCAGGGCGATGGCGAAGCCGCCCAGGACCAGGGCGATGATGGGGTCGAAGAAGCCCGCCAGCGCGGCCGCGGGCTCGAAGCCTCCGAAGGCCACCAGCAGGAAGGGGATGAGCAGGGCGGTGACATGCAGGGGCAGGAACTCGGACAGCCAGAGGAACAGGATCCCGATCGTGATCGCCAGGACCGCGTGCTGGGGCGTCCCCCAGGGCAGGAGGGCCGTGGCCAGGAGTAGGGCCAGCCCCGCGCCCGCCAGGGCGAAGAGCGCCCGCTCCTTCCGCCCGAACGGAAGCCCCAGGAGGTGGTGCCAGCGGGGAGCATGGCGGGGGGGCCGCATGCTTCAGTCTTGGGCGAGCGCCCTCATTAAGGCGGCGGGCGATGCGGCGTGCGTTTCCACGCCTACGATCATTCGCAGTCATGGATTACGTACAGGCGGGCTCTCAAGCATACGGTTACACTCTTTCTCTCCAGGGCAACCGATCATGTAAGTACATATACCCCGTGAGTCAATTATTGTACATGAGGAAGACTGCAGTACCCCGGAAATGGCTGGAAAAGGCGGAGCATGACATCGATACAGCGGAGTTCAACCTTAAAGGAGGGCGGTATTCCGCCACATCTGCTCACTATGTGCAAAGGGATTACGTCGTTCTATGTGGAAAGCAGGTATCCGGATAGTTATACTGAGTTGACGAAGATCTGGTAGCAGTAGCACTGTCAGATGCGAGAA
>JACQOD010000021.1 GCA_016202725.1 Candidatus Aenigmatarchaeota archaeon
ACGTGTGTAGCTGCCAAACGCATGCTATCGGTTTCCAACAATGCGGGAACAATGAAATCAGCACCAAGAGCACCTGCGGTGGTCAATGAGCTACACACATACAAGCCGCCTTTCCCACGGGGGGATGCCTCCTCCTGGGGTCCCGTAGCAATATAAGCTCTCCGGCCAATGTCGTCCTATGCGGGAAGACGTGCAGGCGTGGTGGGGAAGGGCGGAACGGGACCTGGACACCGCCAGGTACCTGCTTTCCGGAAAGCGATATGAGGACGCAGCTGTCTATGCGCAGCAGGCGGCGGAGAAGGCTCTGAAGGCGGTTTCCCTGCGGCAAGGGAAGGCGATACGGAAAATCCATGACCTGGTGAAGCTCGGGAAGGACGTGGGCCTGCCCGGCAGCCTCCTAGAGCAGGCGAAAGAACTGACCCTGGCCTATGCGTATGGGCGCTACCCCGACGTCCCCGGCGCGGAGGAGATCCAGTCCATAGCCGCGGATTTCATTGACTCGGCGGAGGAGATACTGCAATGGGCAAAAAGAAACCTCGCCTGATGGCATCCCTGCGGAAGTTCAGGCAGGATGCTGAAGAAGGCTTTCCCATTGAACGGATGATCGTCTTCGGCTCCACGGCCAGCGGAAAGGCGGGCAAAGACAGCGACATAGACCTGCTCATCGTGAGCCCGCGGTTCCGGCAGCTGAACTTCTTCCAGCGGGGGGCCCGGATGTACGACTTCTGGAACCTCCCCTACCCGGTGGACTTCCTGTGCTATACCCCGGAAGAATTTAACCGCCTTAAGCGGCAGCGGACCATTGTCAGGGAGGCCGTGGAGCACGGGATCGAGATCAGCTGAGGATTCGTGGCGGGAGGTCTCCGCACCCGCCGTTCCACCTTCCTTGCCCCCCTGCTCAGCGGCGCACGGCATGATCTCGGCCGGGGGTGTTCACTACCACGCCTTCAAGCGGATTGCTCAACAAACAGTAGTGCGATAATGATCATTGTGATACTGTTTGTCGTTCCAGCCGCGTCTGTTCGCCCTGCAGCTACGCCACCCCGATCCTGACCAGCTCAATGTCCCAGGTGCCGTCCCCGGCGAGGGTGAGCTCATTCTCCCCTGCCCGGGGGCTGGGGAAGGGGATGTGGTTCTCCCCCACCTTCAGGTCAGGGACCACCAAGGGAGCCCCATTGGCGCGCACGTTTAGGATCCCCGGGGTCCGGATGGCGGTGATGTCGAGAACGACCCTGCCCCGGCCGTAGCCCATGCTCGCCGCCTGCTCCTGCGTCAGGTCAAAGCGGCGGGACACCACCTGCTGGTTCCCGAACTGGTAGAGCCTGAGGACCGCTCCTGCCATGCGGTTGGTGCTGCTAGAACGGAAGGAGACCACGTTGTTGCCCGGCTGGAGGTAGCTGCCGTTGAAGCTGATCTTGTAGGCGCCCACCGGGGTCCCGGTAAACTGGGGGAAGCCATTGACCCTGACCTCCAGGATGCCTTCTCCGGAGCCGAAGAACTCCACCTCCCCCCGGTCAAACCGCTGGAGGTCGGACGACAGGAACTCGAACGGGACCAGCCTTTGCGGGCCATATTGCAGGAGGACAGCAACGTTCCGGAGGGTGTAGGAGGTCGCGGCCCAGAACTGCAACCCAGGGCCTTCGGCCGAGAACTCGAGAATGTTCTCCTGCTTCACCGCGCCCGGCTCCACCGTGAACGTGGTCAAGCCCGACGGCCGGGCGTTGTAGACCGCGATCCCATTCCATTTCACGACCAGGTTGCCCAGGGCCTGGGCCTCCAGGACCGAGAACCGCAGCTTCACCCCCCGCTTGAGCTCCAGGAAAGCGGGATTGATCGGGATCCTGATCTTCTGGGGGCTCCCCCCGAAGGAGGATTGGGTCACCACCATCTGCTCGGCCCCGCCGAGCCGCTCCTCCTGGACCTCGCCGACCACGAAATCGCCCAGAACGATGGTCTGGGACGGGAAATCAGTCGTGAACCCCACCACCCCGGGGGAGAACTCGTGGTAGGCCGTGACCGGGCCGGGAGCCGCGGTGAAGCTCCCGGACAGGAGGGAAACCGCCACGAGCAGGATAATCGCAATCGCGAGGAGAATAAGGAAGTCTTCCACACCCTTCCGCATACCCTCTATTAGGGGGGAAGCGATTAAATAGGCTCCCATGACTCGCGGAGACAGGGGCGAGAGGGGGCATACTTAAATACAAGGAATACTATATTCCTTATGAGCCTCAAGACCATCAAGAACGTCCGGGAAGAAAAGTGGACGGAATTGAAGAGCCTGGCTGCCAGGAACCGCCTCCCGTTGGGAAAAATGATCGAGGAGATGATAGACTCCTATGCGAAGCGTACGGAAGAGGGGTGGAACAGGATCCTGAAGGGGGAGAAGCACCTCTCCGACCGCGAGGCGGAAGACATGCGGAAAATCGTGCTCGAACTCCGGAAAGAGAGGGGATTCCGGGAATGAAGGTCATGGTGGACACGTCCGTCCTCATCGACCTTGACACGGGGTACCGGCCGACCCTGGAGCGATTCGTTTCCCTCAAGGAGTTGTCCCCAACCCTGCCCTCCATATCCTTCATGGCGTACTATGAATTCATCCACGGCCTGCGAAAGCGGAATCCCAAGAACCGTGAAAAATCCCTCGCCTTCATCCAAGAGTTTGTGATCGTGCATACCACCCTCCAAACCGCTGCGGTCCTCTCTCTGCTGAAAGAGCGGTATCCCTCATGCTCGCTCGCCGACCTCTTTATCGCGGCGCAGGCGATAGAGAATGGGATGATGCTGGTCACCCGGGACCTGGATTTCGAGAAGATTGCAGAGCTCGATAAAATCATCCTTTCCTGAAGCGTCTTTTTCTTCCCCTTTCCCCAAAGAGAATCATGCGCATCCTCCGGACCGACCGGAAGCAGGGCCTGCTCGAGCTGGCCATCCAGTCCCTGGAGGACATGTGGCACCTCCACAAGGTCCTGGAACCCGGGGACCTGGTCCGGGCCAAGACCTACCGCAAGGTCGCCGTGAAACGGGGCCAGGAGATTGTCGAAGGGGACAAGAAGCCCGTGCTGCTCACCCTTCGCGTGGAAAGGAGCGAGTTCCACCCCTATACCGGGAGGCTCCGCCTGCTGGGAACGATCGTTTCCGGCCCGCCCGACATCCAGCTCGCCTCCAGGCACACCATTCAAGTGGAACCAGGAATGGTCCTCACCCTCCAGAAGCCCTCCCTCCCCCGCTATGTCCTGGAGCGGCTCCAGAAGGCCCGTGTCCAGGAGGCGGACATCTTCTTCTGCGCCCTGGACCGGGATGAGGCAGATTTTGCAGAGTTGCGGGCCTACGGCCTGCAGGCGAAGGGCTCCCTCCCCTTCCGGAAGCGGGACCAGGACGACCGCCGCGAAGCCTGGTACGACGCCATCTCCGCCGCCCTGCGGGACCAGCCGGGGAGGATCGTCCTCTGCGGCCCGGGGTTCGAGGCCCAGAATCTCTTCCGCTTCCTGCGGAGGCAGCATCCGGACCTCGCCCTGCGGGCGTCTGTCGAGCACGCCTCCACCACCGACGGGCCGGGCATCCGCGAGGTCCTCGCCCAGTCGGGAGACAAGCTCCTGAAAGAAAGCCGCCTGGCCAGGGAGAGCGGGTTCGTGGAGCGCCTCCTCCGGGAGATCCGCACGCGCGGCAAGGAAGCCCACGGCCCTGCTGCCGTGCAGCGAGCACTGCAGTTCGGCGCCGTGGAGACCCTCCTGGTCTCGGACACCAGGGTCAGGGAGTGCGAGCCCCTCCTGGAGCAGGCGGAGCGGACCGCTGCCGCCGTGGCTTTGGTCGCCACCGACCACCCCGCGGGGGAGCAGCTCCTGGCCCTGGGCGGGATCGCCGCCCTCCTGCGCTTCCGCCCGCCGGAGCAGTAGCCGGTGCCGGGAAGTCCCCCTGCACCGCAGCAGAACAGGCAGGCTGCGCCAAGGTGCCCTATGAAACCAGAAGCAAAAGAACCTGCGGTGTGCGATGAGCTACACACATACCGATGAGCTACACACGTACAGTTGCACCTACCACCTTTCCACTGCCCCGTCCTGCTCCCCTCCCTTTAATAGGCCCTGCCCCCAATACTCTACCATGAAGCGCCGCCGGCCTGCGCGCACCCGCACCTTCGCCTTGTTCGCGGCAGCCCTCCTCGCCGGCCTGCTGTTGGGCTCCCTGGCCTCGAGCCAGAGTGCCGGCGTCTGGCATGACTGGGCAGAGATCACGAACATCTTCGTGAAGGAGGCCCAGGTGGACCGGTCGGAGATCTGCACGATTAACGGGGGCGGGATCTCGCGGCCGTGCCCGAGCTACTGCGCCCAGAACAGCTACCGCGGCCCCTCCAGCCAGAGCTGCCCCACCTGCCTGTACAGCGGGAACCTGAATGGCTACTACGAGGCCGGGGACAAGTGCGACACCTCGTGGCCCGGCTTTAATCACCTGTGCACCGCGGATGAGCTTGCCCGGGCGGCCTCCTGCGGCGCCACCATTCCCGCGGGATGGTATGCCACCGGCGCGTTCGCGCGCACGTCGACAGGGGAGGCGATCAACGACTGCAACGGCTGGACGTCCGGCGGCTCCGGCCTGCGGGGAACCTCCTGGGCCCCGAACACCCAGCAGGGCCAGCCCTCAATCTCGGCCTGCTCCTCCGCGCTGCCCGTGCTGTGCTGCCGCGACCGCTGATGGCGCGCCGCCCTTCGCAAGCGCCCGCTGCCCTATAAGGGATCGTCATACATTAACCGGCCCACTGGTTCGGGCATGTGTCATTCTGCATGGACTCCTCTGGCCGTGCAGCGTCCCTTCAACGGGCCCTGGTCCCTGCCGGGAGCTGTCTGGCTTTTCACCCTGCCGATGGCCAATTCGACCATGGGGGCAGTGGTCGCATTATTTTCTGTCGATTCCTAACCCCTTCCCCTCCCGCACGATGAGGGCGTGGAACTCGTTGTACACCCGCCAGTCCCGCGGGAGGCGCTCCTCAAAGAGCCGGCGGACCGCCTCATACGGCGCATCCGCGGGGAAGAGCCTCCCCCCGAACAGCCTGCGCGTGTAGGCGTCCACCACGAAGGAGGGCCGCTTGGCCGCATAGAGGAGGAGGGAATCTGCGGTTTCGGGGCCGATGCCCTTCACCCGAAGCAGTTCATCCCTGGAAACCCCGTCCAGAAAGCGCCTGACTCCCCCCTCACCTGCAACCGGTGCAGCCAATTCCCTGAGCGTGCGGGCTTTCTGGTTGAAGTAGCCTGACGGCCTGACCAGGCGGGCGAGCCTGCCCGCACGGGCTCGCAGTACGTCCTCGGGCAGCAGGATCCCGGCCTGCCGGAGGGAGGCAAGAGCCTGCTCCGCGTTCTTCCACGCCGTGTTCTGGGTGAGGACCGCCCCCATGCAGATCTCCCACTGCTGCTCCTCGGTCCGCGGGAAAGAGTAGTCCCCCGGATGGTAGGTCGGTCCCCCTTCCCGGGTGACGGGCCACCAGCCCTGCCGGCCGTGCTTTTCCAGGAGGGCCAGGTAGCGCGCGCGCAGGTCCATGGGCATGCTTGGGCGTCCGGGATAAAATGCGTGCGGGAGGTGCCGTTGCTGTTCCCTCTCCCTGCGCCCCTGTGGAACTGGTAAGCAACGCGAGCAACATGCTGGCGGGTATGAAGCCGCTGCTGTTCCCTCTCCCTGCGCCCCCTGTGGAACCCGGGCATCTCCCTGCCGCGCTTTATTTAGCGCCCGCTCCAAGGATACAGCATGCGCGGCTTCTGGTTCATGGTGGAGGCTGCCCTGGGGGGGATCATCCTCATGGCCGTGGTGGGATTCCTCGTGTCTTCCTCCTTCTCAGCAGAGGAGGACGACCTCACGGTCCAGGGCTACCGCCTCTTGCACGGCCTCAACCGCCAGGGGCTCCTCAAGTCCCACGCCATGACCGACAATTTCACCGCCATCAACGACCTCATCGTCTACACGGCGGCGAGCCACGCGGTGCAGGTCTGCTCCCTGGAAGCCTGCGCCGGCGACCGCCCGCAGGCGAGCAACGTCTGGGTGGCCTCCTACGTGGTTCCGGGACAGGACCGCTTCCACCCCCGCGAGGTGCGCCTCTATCTCTACCGGTGATGTGATGACCCTGCCTGCTGCGCTGTCGCATGACGCCCCGGCCGTGCCGCAGGGGCGCCATGCCAGGGACGCCGCCCGTTGTGCGGCTTCACGCCGCCCCCGCAAGGGCCAATTCTTCCTCCTCGCATCCATCCTCCTGGCCGCGGCCTTCCTCCTGGGCGCCTCCTTCCTCCCGGGCTCCTTCCGCTCGCCTGCCACGGACCTCCCGTTCCTCTCGGAGAATCTCAAGAACGAACTGCCCGCAGCCTATAACCTCGGCCTGAACCAGTCCAGCGATGTCGCGGCCCTCCTGAACTTTTCCCGCTTCCTCAACGCCACCCTCACCGACCATGGCGTGAACTTCACCCTTCTCTGGGTGGCTGCCCGCAATGCCTCAGCAGACGCCAACGTCACGGTAGGCAGCCTCCTCGGCGGGAACGCGACCGTCAACCTGACCATCGGCTCCACCACCCGCTCCCTCCAAGTGGCTGCCAACGGCACGAACGAGACCCTCTTCACCGCGCCCGGAGCGGTTTTCAACCTCACCATCGTTGCAGGCGACCGCTCCACCACGGTGGAGTTCCTCCGGAACAAGGCCTCCCTCTACCTCTTCTTCCGCCTCCAGCGGGGCGCGGACCGCCTCCAGGACGAGCTGGCGGTCTAACGTCAGTGACGGAAATAATCGTCACTTCCAGCATCAGAAGCACGCACGCAGCGCCCCCTCTTTAGAGCACCTTTATCGCTGAGAGGTGGCGATTGCGCAGTTCACGCACGTCAGCTCTTACCCATACCTCATATATAAATCACCTTCATTTTACCGGGAATCCCGGTAACATACACGCCATTTATATATGTGCGTGCATCGTCGTCGACTACACGCAGAGCGCTCCACGATGATGTTTCGGGAGTCTGGGAAACCGAACTGGGAATTCACCGTTCATGCCGCGGCAGGCTTCTTCTTCTGGAACCCCTTCTTCAGGGGCGAGAAGACCGCGTTCACGACCTTGAAGAAGAAGCTGAGCCCCATGTAGGCCATGTAGGTCGCGATCCCCAGGATCACCGACCAGAGGATGGTCTGCAGGGTGAGCGGGATGGGAATCCCCAGGAGGTTCGCCAGGATGGGGAACAGGCCGAAGGCGATCCCGGTGATGAGCATCTTGACGATGGTCTGGAAGATCCGGAAGGCCAGGTACGCCGCCACCACGATCACCCCCAGGAGCAGGAATGGATTGAGTTCCAGCAGCCGCTCCAGCAGGGCGAGCGCAGTCTCGAGCACCATACCCAGTCTTCGCGCCGCGCGTACTAATAGGTTGCAGAGGATGAGATACCCCCCGCGCCTGGCAGGGACGCCGCTTCCAAAGCACGTTCCCGCGACCGCGACTAATACTGGCAGTCAGCAGGCGGTCTGATCCCAGGACACCGCTTTTTAAAGCATGCAGCAAGAATTCCCGGCTGCAGCCGGAGGATGCATTGCTGCGTTGTGCATATTCCCCAGCGTCAATGCCCTGCCGGCAGGAGCACTGGAAGTTCAACCAAACCAACTACCCAAAGGCGCTATTCCTGGCGGGGCCCGGGGGATGAGCGCTCACCAACTCACCAATTTAACCCCCTCGCCCCATACAGCAGCAGGGCCTCCGTAGCTCAGGCGGAAGAGCGACTGACTTGTAATCCGCAGGCAATCAGTAGGTCGAGGGTTCGAATCCCTCCGGGGGCTTTCATTCCATCAGGCGTGGTGGCTGGCGAATCCCCCGCGCACCCGGCCGGGATCAGCACACGCCCTGCGCATGCTACGCTACCGGAGCAGCTCCTGCAGGAGGGAAGTTGCGTAGCTCCCGGACGGCAGGCTGAACTGCAGCACCAGCGGACGCGTCCCCCGCGCCTCCGCGTCCGCGGGGCGGACATACGCCGCCCTGCCCGCGCCCGCGCAGGAGAGCATGAGCGGCGTGATCTGGAAGCTGTCCGCCCGGATGCCGTCCTGCCGGGCACGCGCCCACATGTCCCTGTCCAGGGGATGCCTGGCAGGAGCGGCCCTGAAACCGGGTAGCTGGACCTCCTGGAGGAGGGGCTTCCCCCCCTTCCGGGCGTAGTCCTCCACCGCCAGGTTGAACAGCAGGGATTGGTACGCGTTGATGTAGAACTTCACCAGGTGTTTGTTTGTTTTTCCCCGGGCAAGCTGCGCAGCTTCCTCCAGCTTTCCCTGCAGGTACAATCTGCCAACATCCGCGTTCCGCTCCCCGAACCGCTGCGGGCCGAACAGGTTGGGGAATCCCTCCTGCTCCGCCTGCCGCAGGCGCTCCTTCGCCTGCCCCGGGGAGGGGATCCCATGCAGGCGGATGGTGAAGCGGTTTCCCGCGATCCTCCCCTTCTCCAGCCAGCGGTCGGTCCAGCCTACGAACCGCAGGCTGGCCTGCCGCAGCGTCACGCGCTGCAGATCCTCGGGACCCACCCCGGGAATGGTGAGGTGCTGCCGGGTGAGGGCATGCTTGTCCTTCATCCCCGCGCACCCGATCCTCGCCAGGGGGAGCTGGAGCTGGCTGGCCAGTTCGCGCAGGACCTCGTCCGTGGTCCGCTCCCGCTTCTCCAGGAGGCAGAGGGCGAACCTGCCCTCCCGCGCGCGCTCCACCGTTCCTCCCTTCCGCCGGAATGTGGAGGCAAACCCCGGCTCCAGGAGTTCGTCCACCTGGAAGTCCTCCGGCCCCTTCAGGAACCGCTTGTAACGCGTGTCTTCCCAGGCATGCATGCTTCCGCTTGCGCGTCCGGACAGAAAAACCCCTCCGTCGCCAGGAACCCCCCCAAGCCCCCCGACCGCGTCAGGAGAGCAGCACGCAGGTACTCGCCGGCAGCATGTTGTTTTCGAATCTTGCTGCCATTTCGGTTTTTGCTGCAGGAGGCCATGCATGGCATTTTCCGGCAGCATGTCGATGTAGCCTCTCTATAGCGATTTCATGAATTCACGCGCCGTTGGTGAGAACGCACTCCCTTACCGCGACCACTGCTTGGCGAGCTCGCCTATGACAGGGAGTTCATACGCTTCCCCATGGTAGGCCTTCACCATGAGCAGCAGCCACACGACCAGGACGACGATGCCATACACGGCCCAGAGCCCCCCGGCCCAGATCATAGTCCAGGGCATGAAGCCCCACCACGGCCCCATCATGAACGGCATGGAGAGCGCGGCGAGCGCGAGCCCGACGATGCCCGCGGCAATGTTGAACAGGATGCCCTGCAGGGCGTGGAAGCGGGTGAACTTGTCCCTGTGCTCGGCCACGAGCAGCACGATGATTCCGCCCAGGATCCCGAAGAAGTACGCGACCACGGCGAGCCCGGTGTGCTTGCCCATACTTCCTTTGGGGGAAGCCCCCTAATAAAGCGCGCCCCCGCATCGCGCGCGGCGATTAATAAGGGCGGACAGAGAACTATACCCATGCCCGCCGCCGGCCGCGTCCTCAACACCGCCACGCGCAAGCCCCTCTGCGAAGCGCTCGAGGTTGCGCGCACCCCTGCCCAGCGGGCCCGCGGCCTGATGTTCCGCTCCTCCCTGCAGGGAGGGCTGCTGTTCCGCTTCCCTGCCGCGGGCAGGCATAGGTTCTGGACCGTGGGCATGCGCTTCCCCATCGACATCCTCTGGCTCGATCCTGCGGGAAGGGTCGTCCACCTCAAGGAGCATGCCCAGCCATGGCGCTTCGCCGGCGGGCCCCCTGCTCCCGCAAGCCAGGTCCTTGAGCTGCCAGCAGGACGCATTGCAAGTTCAGGCACCCGGGTCGGACATATCCTTGCGCTGCCTGTCAGTCGTAAGCTTTAAATGCGAATTCCACCGGTCTCGGACCGGTGGTGGGCATGGGCGAAGCCCTTCCCTGACGGCGCTGCCGGGAGTCGTTTGGCCAACTAGCTAAAGGCGCTATTCCCGGCAGGAACCGGGGGATGAGCGCTCACCAACTCGCCAATTTAAAAAAGCTCATATGCATATGCATACATATGGCAAGGAATGTAGCCCTCTCTGAGAAGGCCTACAACATGCTCCGTAGGTTGAAAGGAGAAAAGGAATCCTTTTCAGATGTTGTTGTCCGCCTTTCTACCCCGTCCGGAGGGTCGCTTCTCCCCGTTGTTGGTCTCTGGAAAGACGATACCGAAGCAGAACGAATCTATCGACGCATCCTTCGGGACCGACACGCTTCAAAACCGCATTGGGTCGATGTATAATGGTCGTCTTGGACAGCGATTTCCTGATTGCCTCGTTGCGGGCTGATGCTCGCGCTGCGGCATTTCAACGCGCTCTGTAGAGTTCGGGAACCGTCTTCAGTACCACCGTCATCAACGCGTATGTGCTCCTTCTTGGAGCGCATGTTCATCATCATGCCCCTGAGAAGCTTGCCGGGGTACAGGACCTCCTCGCACACTTAACTATTCTTCCCATGACGGCTCCAGCTGCGTCATGGGCAGCGCGCATTTCCGCCGATCTCGCTCGTGCGGGAACACTCGCGGATGCGCAAGACGTCTACATAGCAGCAATTGCACTCGCCCATCACGAGGATGTGGTTACACGGAATATACGTCATTTCTCCCGCATCAATGAGGTGAAGATACGATCCTGGTAACATTCAGGAGACCTTGATCATACTCTTCTTCTCGAACAGCCGCGGGGCCGGTATCCCTGCCAGCTCGCAGGCCTGGAAGGGCACGCCCACGTCCGCTACCCAAAGGGTCCCCACCCAGGGCTTCGCCTCCCTCCTGACTAGGCCCTGCTTCGGCAGGGTGAAGGTGATCGTGGCTGCAGCCCGGATGCACGGATCAGCAGGCTGGCCGGAATCGCAGTCCAGCCCGGAGGGGCAGTCAATCGCCAGGATCTTCCGTCCGCTCGCGTTCGCAAGCCGGATCAGGTCCGCGGGCAGGCCCTGCGGCTGGCCGCGGAGGTGGTAGCCCCACAAGCCGTCGATGATCAGGCCGGCCTGCCGGAGGGCGAGCGGCCACTGCAGGGCGTCCACCCCGGTCATCCGGTTCAGGTGCAGGGCCGTGGCGGTGCCGTAGTGGCTCTTGGTCAGGGGAGCCAGGTCATCCGGGTGGAACGGCAGGATCAGGTTGACCTGCGCTCCCCAGCTGGCCAGCAGCCTGCCCGCGACCAGGGCGTCCCCGCCGTTGTGCCCCTTCCCCACCAGGATAGTGAAGGTCCGCCCCCGCACCCCCGCGAGCTCGCGCGACAATTCAGCAACCGCCCTGCCCGCATGCTCCATGAGCTGGACCACCTCGATCCCGAAGTGCGCGCTCGCGAGCCGCTCGAGCCGCTCCATCTGCGCCACGGTGACCGCGGGGATGTCCATGCCCCCCTTTGTCCTTCCAGAGCTTTAAGGGGAAGCCAGCCCAACAATAGACATGGTTGAATCGGCCCTCTTCCACACCTCCGTCAGCCTGCTGGGCGCGGTGGTCACCATCGCCATCGTCTACGCCCTCTACCGCTCCCGGGGCGTGATGGCCTGGGGCTGGATCGCCTCCTTCCTGCCCGATGCCCCGGTCTTCGCCCTCCAGCCTCTCGGGGCAAGCTCACTGGACGGGGTCATGCTCGTCTCCCACACCCTGGGCATCCTCCTCTACCCCGTCCTCCTCTCCCTGGCCGACATCCTCCTGATCGAGGCTGGCTGGCTCAAGTATCTCACCTGGCTGCCCTACCCGAAATACCTGCACGCCTACGCGCGGATCGACCGCTGGGTCCAGCGGCTGGAGAAGTACCACGCCCTCCCCCACCCCGCGAGGCTGAAGCGGGTCTTCATGGCCGCGCTCATCGCCGCGGTCGTCCACCTGGGCCTCAACCTCGCGGTGGGCGTGCTGTAGGCGAGAGGGAGAAGAGAGTGTCGCTTCCTATTGATCCTCACGTGAAGGTCTCCCGGTCTCCTGCGCCTGCCTCCGGGGAACCAGAGCCCGTCCCTTAGGTCTTGCCGCAAAATAAACTGTCTATTTTCCCGGGCTGATGGCGTAATCCCTTGAGGGCGGAGCGAATGCCTGCGGACGCTTGGCCTCATCTCCTCGTCCGCGACCTTCTGCACGGTTCACTGTAGTCTGCGGTCTGCCCTCACTTGAAGATCCTCCCGGTCTCCTTGCTCCAGAGGAGGAGGTCCAGCTCCTCCATGGGAATCCCCAGCTTGCGGGCGAAGCTCCGCACCTTCTCCTCGATCTCGAGATACCGCTGGGGGGTCATGCTCGCCGGCGCGCGCTGCAGCGCGCGGTACTGCACGAGGTTCCGCAGGACATGCCGGTCAAGGATCGCCAATCCCTCACCCTTGCCCACGTTCCGGAGGAAGTGGCTGGCCTCCTTGTAGCCCATGCCCCGGACGTTCCTGACCAGGAACTCCCGCGCCTTGGCCGGCTCCCGCAGGAGGGCAAGACGGAAGCGCTCGTCAGCCAGGAGCGCGCGCGCCGCGACAATGTGCCTCGCCTTCGCGTTGTGGAAGCGCACCCGCTTCTGGAGGACCTTGGCGATCTCCTGCTCGCTGCCCTGGTAGAGCAGGCCCGTGTCCACCAGGTGCTTGATCATCCGGTCGGCCTGCTCGGCCTTGGTCCCGGGGGTAAGCAGGCAGAAGCACAGTTCAGGGAACAGCTCCCGAGGGGGGCGGTAGCCGGCCATTTCGAAATCCCGCAGCCGCCCCTTGATTTCCTGCTCCTTCTCGCGGTAGAGGCGGCGGAGGTCCATACCCCCTCCTTGGGGCCGCTGCCTCAAATATTTTTCCCCATGAGGGCGGAGCGCCCGTGCGGCAGGTCCGCTTGAGAAGCCAGTCGCTTCTGCTGAACGCAGCGCTCCCTCGTGGCATCATCCTTTCGCTGCCAGCTCCGCCCGCACGATCTCGTACACGCCCGTCTCCCCGTCCCACCGCACCTGGCCTGCGCGCACCTCCACCTGCTGCCGGAAGAGGGGGCAGTCCAGGACAAAGCTCTCCGCCTCGCCCCCCTCGAACGCGAGGTGGAAGCGGTATCGCTGCGCCAGCTTGGCCAGCTCCTCCAGCGCAGCCCGGTCAACCACCCTCCCCAGCCAGTCCTTCCCCAGCCCGTCGCAGGCCACCTTGGTGATCATGACCCGGAAGCCGGCGGCCAGCAGTTCCTGCCAGTACCCCAGGGGATCGCGCCCCCACGCGGGCGCAAAGACCTGCAGGCCCAGCCGCCCGCAGATCCGCTCGACCCTGGACTTCTGGTAGGTCGAGGCGAGCGCGCCAGCCGCCACTCCCCGGACCCCCAGGTCCCGCAGGGCTTCCTCCAGGTCGGCCAGCTCCCCCTCCTTCTCCCCCTTGGTGGCCACCAGCTGCAGTGGCAGCCCCATGGCCTCGGCCTGGAGGCGGGTCCAGGAGATGTTGGGGTGGTGGAACATGTACGAATCCTGGTTTTCGGGCACGAACGCCAGCAGCTGGACCTCGTGCCCCTCTTGCAGGGCTCTCCACACCGCGTACGTGGAGTCCTTCCCCCCAGAATAGAGCGCGGCAAGCTGCATACCATTCCTGCGCCTGAAAGGCTTTTATTGTTGTTCTCCCACGATGGACATGAGGATTCTCGTCCAGGGCGGCGGGGGCAGGGAATACGCCCTCGCCAGCCATTTCGCCGGGCACGGCCACAAGGTGGTGGGCTCTCCCGGGAACCCTGCGTTCCGGCTCAGGGGAATCGGGGACACCCGCCCGTACACCACCCCCCAGGACTTCGCGGACTACTTTGCGCAGGGCGGCTTTGACCTGGCGGTGGCGGGAGCGGAAGGCCCCCTGAGGGCCGGGCTGGGAGACATCATGCACGACCGCGCACTCCCCTTCTTCGGCCCGCGCCGCGCGCACGCCCGGGCGGAATGGGACAAGGGCTACCTGCACGAGCTCCTGGAAGGGACAGGCCTCATGCCCCCGGGGAAGGTGTGCAGATCCCGCACCGCTGCCGTGCGGTTCCTCCGCGAAGAATGGCGGAACGCGCCGTACGTGGTGAAATCAACCGACCTCCGGGAGGGCAAGGGGGTGTATGTTCCTGCGGACCTGGGCGAGGCCCTACGAGACGTGGATAAGGTCATGCTCCCGTCGGTCCAGGGCTGGGAAGACCACGTCCTCCTCCAGAAGAAGCTGGAGGGAGCAGAACTTTCCACGATGACGATTACGGGCAGGGGGAAGGGGCCCTACAAGGAGCGTACGGTCAATCTGGCGTCCTCCCGGGACAACAAGCCCGTGGGCCCCAACCGCTGCGGCCTTGATCCGCGCCTGAACACGGGGGGCATGGGCGGGGATTCCCCCCATCCCACCGTTCCCCCAGTCGCCTTCAACAATCTACTGGGCACCCGCACCATTCCCCTCATCCGGGCGGTGGAGGATGACGCGGGCGCGGGGCAGATGGTCGGCCTGGTCTACAATGGCCTCATGCGGGTCCCCTTCGACGGCTACCTCATACTGGAATCCAACCTCGGCAGGTTCGGCGATCCGGAGGCAGAGTATGTCCTCCCCCGCCTGCAGTCCGACCTCGCGCCCCACCTGCTCGCGGCGGTCAACGGCACCCTTGGCGAGCAGCCCCCGCTGGTGTGGGATCCGCGCCCTTCCGCCACCCTGTTCTTCACCACCCCCGGCTACCCGACCTCGGCCTACAAGCAGCACACGGGCAAGCCCCTCCGCGGCCTGGACGCCGTCCAGGGACACCCGGATGCGCGGGTGTTTTTTGCCGGGGTGGGGGAGCTGGATGGGGAGCTGGTGAACACGGGAGGCAGGGTGTTCGCCGTGAGCTTGCTCGCCGGCACCCGGGAGAAGGCCTGGGACGATCTCTCCGGCCTGGTGGACGGGGGGAGGGGAATAGGGATAGGGGACGGCCCGGAGGACGCGCATTTCCGGGCCGACCTCGAGCACTCCAAGGTGTGACCGCATGCCGCTGCCCCTGCCGCACGATCGCCTGCACGTCTACGCCCTCTTTTCCGGCGGCGCATCCGGGCTGGTGGGCCTGCTCGAAGGCCCCGGCCATGGCCGCGACTATGACATCGCGGGCGCCCTGACCGATAAGGCGGAAGCAAGCGGGATCGGCAGGCTGGCGGGACACGACCGGCCCGTGCAGGCAGAGGTGCTGGATTATCAGGACTTCTGCAGGCAGGAGGGCCTTCCTCCGGGCGCTGAAGCCCGCACGCGCTACCACCGCGAGGTGGCCGGGCGCGCGCGCCGTGCGGGCGCGGACACGATCATCCTGGCGGGCTACTTCCAGGTCGTCCCCGAGGAGTTCCTCCAGGAGTTTCCCCGGACCCTGAACGTCCACCCCGCTCCCCTCCATTATATCGCACGCAAGCAGCCTCCAAAAGGCAGCGTCGGGTATGCGGATTTGCGCGACTGCGGGAACAGCGATCCGCGGGAGATCGCGCCTCTCGTGGGGAATCAGGGAGCGTTCACCCGCGCGTTCCGCGGCGGGAATGCCCCGCATGACGTGCTGATCGCCGGCCACGCCTACGGCGTGCATGAACTCCGCGCGACCGTCCACCAGACAACCCCCGACTTGGACCTGGGACCCATCCTGGTGGAATCCGCCCCCCTGCCCATTGACCGCGAGCGTGTCGGCCGCAACCTCCGCAACCGCAACTGGGCCGGCATCTGGGACTACGGCAGGGCCCTTCAGGACCAGCTCAAGGACCAGGGCGACATCCCGGCCTTCCGGGAAGCGCTCCATCTGCTGGCGCACCGCCGCCTCTCCCTCTCCGATGGTCTCGTCTGGCTGGACGGCCAGCCGCTCCCGTATAAGGGCCACCAGATGAATCGGCCGCTGATTTAAAAGCATGCAGCACGCATTCCTCCCGGCTGCAGCCGGAGGATGCATTGCTGCCCTGCGCATATTCCCCAACGGCAATGCCCTGTCGGC
>JACQOD010000104.1 GCA_016202725.1 Candidatus Aenigmatarchaeota archaeon
AAATACATCTTCCTTATCTCGTATTTCTAAGGGGATATTATTGAGAAAATCAGCTTGTTTTCCTTTTCCCATGAGTTCTTCCTTGACCTTGAGACTTACCAACTGTAACTGATTCAATCCTGCGTCCATGAATACATTCGTGATCCATCCTTTAAAAACGATTGATAAGGCTAGAATATTCTAATTTTCCGATAGAGTCGGAAGTAAACTACCGCCGCTGCAGCGGCGGGCGTTCGACGCCGACTAATCCAGGAATGGACAGCATTCCTGCGGCCGTGATGGCAATCCATCTCCACGACCCCGGCCCCACGCTCAGAAGTGCTTGCCGCCATGCATCTGGGGGCCAAGGCCCCGCAGGGTTCTGGCGGCGCGGGGCCTAAAAGAATGGTGAACGGCCACCACTCCCCAGTAAGAAGAAGCTTTAAATAGCGGAGATCCATAACCTGCTGTGGAACGACGGCACCCCCCTTCCGAGGAGGCTGACCGCGTCCTCGGCGACCTCCGCGAGGCGGTGGTCGTGGTCGAGGGCACGCGGGACCGGCTGGCCCTGGAGGGGCTGGGCATGTCGCGTATTGTTCCGTTGAACGGCCGCTCCCTTGCCAATGTGGCGGAGGAGCTGGCCAGGCTGCGGCCCCCCGAAGTGGTCATCCTGACCGACTTCGACCGGGAAGGCAGGGCATTGCACGCGCGCCTGCGCACCCTGCTGGCACGGTATGGGGTGAGAGCCAATCCGAGGCTGAGGCACATGGTACGACAGTTCGGGTGGACACGGATCGAGGACATGACCGCGGATGCGATCGTTCTGCACGATAAAAAAAGAGGTGATACTCATGGGAAAGCTCGCGCCCACATCGATCAAATACATCATTCGGGCACGGATCACGGCCAAAGGCGTGATCGAGAAGCCTGACGTGATTGGCGCCGTCTTCGGGCAGACCGAGGGCCTGCTCGGCAGCGACCTCAACCTGCGGGAACTGCAGGAAACGGGAAAAATAGGCCGGATCGAGGTCATCCTGGCCTCCAAAGAGGGGCAAACGGAGGGGGAAATCACGATTCCCTCCGCGCTGGACGCCTCTGAAACAGCGCTGATAGCGGCCACGCTCGAGACCATCGAGCGCGTGGGGCCGTGCCAGGCGAAGATCGCCCTCGAAAAGGTCGAGGACACCCGCGCGGACAAGCGGAAGTACGTGGTCGACAAGGCCAAAGAGATTTTGAAGACCATGCTCGAGGCCGGGGAGACCGACGTGACCGAGATCACGTCGGAGATCAAGGAGAGCGTGCGCGTCTCCGAGATCTCCTCGTACAAGGGCCTGCCGTGCGGGCCTGACCTGGAATCCGCGGAGGACGTCATCATCGTGGAGGGGCGGGCGGACATCCTGAACCTCCTCCGCCACGGCATCCGCAACACCATTGCCGTGGAAGGGACCTCTGTCCCGCCAGCGGTGGCGGAACTGGGCAAGGAAAAGGTCCTGACCGTCTTCGTGGACGGGGACCGCGGCGGACAGCTGATCATCAAGGAGCTGTTCCAGACCACGGACGTGGACTTCGTGGCGGTTGCCCCCCTCGGGAGGGAGGTGGAAGAGCTGAGCAAGAAGGAAGTCTACATGGCCCTGCGGAGCAGGATGCCCGCGAAGCAGTACAAGGAGAAGCTGGGGAAGGAGCCGGCCCGCGAGCGCCGGGACCGGCGGGACGACCGCCGCGACCGGGGAGATGGGCGGGAGGAGCCGCGCGAAGAGCGCCGCGCCCTCCCTCCGGAGGAGCGGGAGTTCTACCTCCGCACCCTGGACGAGCTGGTGGGGAGCAGGGCGGCCTGCATCTTCACCGCGACCCGGGAATTGATGGGCAAGGTCCCGGTCTCGGAGCTGATGAACACCCTGAAGACCGTGGACGACCCCCACACCGTGATCTTCGACGGCACGGTGGACTTCCAGCTCAACTCGCTGGCCAAGCGCCGGGGAGTCAAGGTGCTGGTGGGGATGGAGCGGGAGGCGTTCGCGACTCCCCTGACCGTCCTCACGAAGAAGGACCTCGAGGGGTAAAAGCGACCCCCTTTCTTTTTTCCACCGTTCAGCGGCAGCGCGAAGGATATGGCACGCGCCTCCACCGCAGGCCGTGGGGAGTGGAATGCCTGTCCGCCATCGCAACGATTTACATGCAGAATTCCGCCGGTCTGCGACCGGCGGCGGGCGAAGCCCGTGCCATACGCGTGACGATGCACGGGGAGCCGCCAGCGGCCAACGAACCACAGGCTATTCCCCCGGCCGGGGAATGAGCGCTCGCCAATTTAAAAGCATGCAGCAAGCAGTCCTCCCGGCTGCAGCCGGAGGATGAATTGCTGCGCTGTGCATATTCCCCAACGGCAATGCCCTGTCGGCAGGAGCACTGGGCGCGCAACCCAACCAACTACCCAAAGGCGCTATTCCAGGCGGGGCCCGGGGGATGAGTGCTCACCAGCTCGCCAATTTAAGCCTGCATCGCCAAGGAAAGAGCAGGAGGCTCCTACGGAACGGCGGCTCGTGATCGTGGGGATGGACCCCGGGACCACTGCTGCTGTCGCCGTTTTTGATCTGGAAGGAACGCTGCTGGTCACCGTCAGCGGGCGCGGCCTTCCCGCAGCGGCGATGCGCAAGCTCATTCTCGACCAGGGCAACCCCGTCATCATTGCTTCGGACATCCGTCCCCTGCCCCGCAGCATTGAAAAACTGGCTGCTGCCCTGGCCGCACGGGCGGTTTCCCCGGAAAGGCCGCTGGACTGGAAGGACAAGCGCCGGCTCGCCGGGGAGCTTTCTGCTTTGAATCGCCTGCAGGGCAGGGCGTGGCGGAACGCGCTTGAGCGCGACGCCCAGGTGGCAGGGTTCAGGGCCTGGAAGCGGGCGCGCCCCCGCCTGGAGAAGGCCCGGCGGCTGATGGCGCGCGGGATGGACTACCCCGACGCAGTCCGCATGTCGGTGGCAGACGGCCACCTCAGCGACCTCCACCCCTGAGGCGTTCACCGGATATCCTTGGCATCCCCCTCCGTCGCTCACCAGGCAGCAGACCATGCTGCCGACCACGCTCACCCCGAGAGCCAAGCTTATGGTTACCCGCGCCCAACATACACTCGATGGACGCTGCTGATGCGCGCCTGCGGCAGACGCTGGTCTTCCTCACGACGCTCGCCCTGCTCGCGGTGCCGGTGTACGTCATTTCCCTCACGGCGGACCTGCTCCCTCTCCAGTTGCTGGTGGCAGACCACAGCGCCGCGCTCCTAGATGCCATGGGCTTTGCGGTCTCCCGCGAGGCGGCCCTGGTCACCGCCAACGGCTTCACCTTCCTCATCTCCCCCGATTCCACGGGGTGGAAGAGCCTGCTCTTTCTCGGGGCCTTGGTCCTGGCCGTTCCAGGAACCCCCTGGCGGAAGAAGGGGATCGGCCTGGCCATTGGCCTTCCGCTGGTGTACGCGGCCAACCTGGGACGGGTGGCGGCCATTGTGCTGGCGGAGCAGGCGTGGGGATGGCAGGCCGCGGCGCTTGCCCATGACGTCCTCTGGCAGGTCGGGCTGGCGGCGGTCGTGCTTGCCTGCTGGCTGGCATGGTGGACCTGGGCGCGCCGGGGGCGCAGGGACCATTCGATCAGCCGAACCAAGGAAAAGCCCCTTCCCTCCCGCAGGCGCAAGGGGGATTTCGGGATCGACTTCGCGGTGGCGATCGGCGTCTTCCTGCTCTTCGTGACCTGGGCGTTCGTCCTCTACCAGGAGAGCGTGCCGATCGCCGAGGAGACTGCCCGGGAGGCCCTCGACCAGATCGCCGACCTCGTCCTGGACAACCTGACCGTCGACACGCGCTCCCTGCCGGCCAGGTTCGGGTACGCCAACAGCACCACGGTGGTCCTGTACCTGGACTACCGCTGGCCCTTCGGGCAGAACACGACCGCTGTCCTGTTCAAGGGCAGCTCCCAGGCCTGCAACATCACGGACAACCGCCTCTACTGGCAGAGCGTCGTGAGCCCGGGGGACAACTACTTCACCGTCACCTTCTCCGAGCAAGGGGGCAACCTCCGCTGCGCCGGAGGATTCTCCACCGCCGGGGCCCAGCCTGCCACGGGCTACGCCGCGGAGCGGGGGGAGGCCGTCTCCCTGGACCGGATCCTGCACCTGAACGCCACGAACTACACCGCCTTCCGGAGCAGGCTGGGCATCACGCGGAACTTCAACCTGACGATCTCCAACAGCAGCGGCACGGTCCTGTCGTACGGCCTCCGGCCCCCGCCTGCTTCCGACGTGTTCGCCCGCACCCTCCTCCACGAGCTGGAGGAGACCGGGGGGAACCTCACCCTGCGGGTGCTGGTGTGGTGATTCGTCAGCGTTTATAGATTCTTCCCCGCTTGTCCAACACCCGCACCCAAAGGATATTGCGCTCGAAATCAACGTCAATGAGTGCGCGATAATCGCCGATGCGGAGTTTGTACACGTCCTGTCCCGCAAAATGTTCGAGGTATTGGAATGGATTACTGGCGGTGTCCAGCAGCTTCTGGCGGATCCGTTCCGCGAGAGGCTCAGGAAGGCGCCTCAGCAATGCTGCCGCCTTCGGATGGAGCTTCACCATATAGTCCATTACACATCGTCCAGGGGGATATAGCGATCTTCATCGGTTTTTCGCGCTTCCTTCAACTGCTGCTTCGCCCAGGGGGTGAGGTCTCCTTCCTCGCTCAGGATGTGCTTGATGAGCGCCAGATCAGCCTTGACCTTCACCATGTCCCGGTGGAGATGTTTCAATTGCGCGTCCATAAGCTACTTTGGGTGTCCGGCTTAAAAAAGCACAACCGTTTAAATTGGTGAGTTGGTGGGCGCTCATCCCCCATACCCGCCGCCGCAGACCGGTGGAATTCCCATTTAAGGCTCAGGTGTTATACATTCTCATGGTTACGCTCTGGACAGAGAAGTACCGGCCCCCCTCCGCGGAGGGCATCATCGGCAACCGCAAGGCGGTGGACGAGGTCAGGCAGTTCCTCCAGCAGCCTGCCCGGGGGAGGCCGCTCCTGGTGGCCGGGCCGCCGGGCTGCGGGAAGACCCTCACCGTGGAGCTGGTCTCCCAGGAGCTGGGCCTCCACCTCATGGAAATCAACGCGTCGGACGACCGCGCGAAGGAGGACATCGAGGGCTACCGCTCCGCCACGAGGACGCAGACCCTCTTCTCCCGGGGGAAGGTGATCCTGCTGGACGAGGTGGACGGCTTGGCCGCGGGCGACCGCGGAGGGGTGGGGGCGATCGTGGACCTCGCCAGGCAGTCCCGCTTCCCCGTAGTGGCGATCGCGAACGATCCCTACCTGCCCAAGCTGAAGCCGCTGCGGCTCGCAAGCCAGCAGGTGAAATTCACCAGGGTCCCCACGCCCTCGCTGGAGAAGTTCCTCCGCGAGGTCGCGGCCCGGGAGGGGCTGCAAGCCCCCGAGGGCACCTTGAAAAGCCTGGCGCGCTTCGCGGAGGGGGACGTGCGCGCGGCCCTCATTGACCTCCAGTCCGCGGCCTTGGCAGGCCAGGTCACGGCCCTGGAATCGGTGGGCTACCGCGAGCGCGAAGCGGATCTGTACAAGATCCTCCCGGGCATCTTCCACGCCAGCACGATCGCCAGCAGCCGGCGCCTGGTGTATGACGCGGACAAGGATCCTGATGAGATCTTCTGGTGGCTCGCCCAGAACCTTGAAGCAGCTTGCGGGCTGGCTGCGCTCCCGCAGGCCTACGACCTGCTCGCGAGGGCCGACCTCTTCCGCGCGCTGGTAATCAAGCAGCAGAACTGGAAATTCAAGGGCTACATGGTGGACCTGATGGTGGGCGTGGGCCTCCACGGGAGGGAGGGATACGTCCCCTTCCAGGCGCCTGATCGGTTCACCGCCCTCGCGCGGAGCAAGATGGCCCGCGCGGAGCGGGACGCGCTCTGCGCGCGCCTGGGATCCCTGCTGCACTGCTCGCGCAGGGCCGCGCGCCAGCAGCTCCCCTACCTGCGGATGATGCGGGATCTCGGACTCCCCCCCGAGGACGCGGCCCTTCTTGCGGGCACCTGAGGCTTTTGCATGTGTTTAGCTCGTCTAACCGTTAGCAGTTGGACTACATGTTTGGCAATTCTTCCGCTCTGCGAATCAGTCGCATTGAAAATCGGCATGCTTGGGCCACATGACCGTTTTGACGTGTTTTGGCTCGCATCCGGGGAAATCGATACACAGCGGGCATATTGAGGGTACCTAAACACATACAGGCTTTTTAATCCCCATTCCTAATGGAGGCATGGAGGTCGCCTACTACTCGGATGGGCCGACAGAAGCCGCGCACGTCAGGAGCGCGATCGATGCCTCGCAGTTCGGGGAGGTGCAGTGGGTCGGCGTGATCTCCCTGGTCCAGGACAGCAAGAAAACAATCCACTGGAACGTGGGAACGGGGGGGAGCATCGAAGCCACCGCGGTGGCCCTGGGGGACACGGTGTACTTCACCAGCTGCGACCACCACCTCTATGCCGTCGGCATGGACGGCAAGGAACGCTGGCGGTTCGGAACCGGAGACGTCATCCTTTCCGGCCCGCTGCTCCACCAGGGCGTCCTCTATTTCGGCTGTTATGACCGGCGCCTCTACGCGGTCAGCCTGGAGGGCAAGCTGCTCTGGTCATTCCGCGCCGCCGACCGCATTGCGGCGCGGCCGGCGGCGGCGGGCGACCTGGTCTTCATCGGGTGCGCCGACGGATCGCTCTATGCGATCACCACCCAGGGAAGGCTGCGATGGACGTTCCATGCCAAAGATGCCATTGCCGGGGAGGTGTTGGTTGCCGGTGACCGGCTGGTCGTCGGGTCCTGGGACCGGACACTGTACTGCCTGGACCTCGCGGGGACGCTGCAGTGGAGCTTCCCGACCGGGGACATCACCGGCTACGAGATGGGCCTTCTCGGGGACACGCTCTTCGCGGGGTCGTTCGACCGGAACGTGTACGCCATTTCCCTTTCAGATGGACGGTTGCGGTGGAAGTTCGCCTGCGGCGGAGAAGTGCGGTCAGTCACGGCGCAGGACGGACGGGTGTATGCCGCGGTGCGGGACAACTCCCTCTACTGCATCGGCGAGGACGGCCGCTTGCGCTGGCGGTTCCGCGCTGGCGCTTTTTTCATACGTCCGCCCCTGGTCACGACAGGCGCGCTCTATGTGGGCTGCGCAGACAACCGCCTCTACTGCCTGTCCCCGGAGGGAGGCATCCGCTGGACCTTCGAGGCGAAAGGGCCCGTTTCCGCATGCCCTGTCCTCGCGGACGGCCTGATACTTTTCGGCAGCTGGGACTGCACCTTTTACGCGCTCACGCCTGGGGGGATCCCCGCCTGGCGGTTCGCAACCAGTCTGGCCACTCCCGCGCCCATTGATACGGAAGCGATGCGCATGGACCGGACCATTCGCTTCACCGTCAGCCACCCTGCGCCGGAACCGGCCAGGCAGCGGTATGCGGGGGAAACCTTGGGAGAGGGAAAGAGCACCTATGCCTTCCGGCACGCGTACGTGAAGGACGCCACCTACACGCGGAAATCACGGTACGGGTAAACTACCCGCCGCTACAGCGGCGGGCGTTCGACGCCGGCTAACCCAGGAATGGGCAGCATTCCTTCGCCCGTGATGGCTGCCCACCCCCGCGACCCCGCGCGCTGCTGCTGGCGCCGCCATCCATCCGCGGGCCAGGGCCCCGCAGGGTGCTGGCGGCGCGGGGCGTACAGCTCTTCTACCATCGCAGGCCACGACGCGCTCCCTCCCGACCGCGGAACCGGTTTTCCCGCCCGTCAAACGCGCCGTCAGCATCCTCCGCAGCGCGCAAGGCCGTGGAAACCATCCCCGGGGCCCTGTGAACGCTTTAATATGACACGGCAAAGGAAGGTATGGATCCCCGGAGGGCGGCATGACCGGCTACCGCGAAGAGTATGACGAGCGGCGCAACATCGCCATCACGACCACCATCGCGAGCGAGTTCGGCGAGCTGGAGATGGTCGGCTACACTGCCGCGGTGCGGGACGCCCCGCGGCTGGACATCTTCGGGGTCGGCGTCGGGGGAAGCATTCTCTCCGAGGTCGTGAAGGCGGGGAACGCCCTCTACTTCGGGGGCATGGACAAGAAATTCTACTGCGTTTCTGACCGGGGCGAGGAACTCTGGACCTTCCCCACGAACCACGTGAATTGCTCGCCCGCCGTGGCGGAGGACCGGGTCTACTTCGGGTCGTTCGACACCAACCTCTACTGCCTGGACCTCCAGGGACAGCTCCTCTGGAAATTCGCGACCAAGGGCATGATCTGCTCGAGGCCCTGCATCACGCCCGCAGGGGTGGTGTTCGGCAGCAAGGACGGGAACGTCTACTGCGTCTCCCCCGAGGGGGAACTGGTCTGGCGGTTCCAGACGCCCGGCGCCATCACCCAGGACCCGGTCCTCTACAAGGGGCGCATCTACATCGGCTCGGCTGATCCGGTCCTCTACGTGCTCACGCTGGAGGGGAGGCTGGCCGGCAAGATCACCGCCCAGGGGGCCTTCTCCACCCCGGTGATCGCGGACGACCGGATCTACGTGGGCAATTTCGACAAGAACTTCTACGCCTTCTCCCTGGAGGGGAAGAAGCTCTGGTCCTACAAGAGCCCGGTGACCATCGGCACCCGCAGGCCCCTCTACCACGACGGGGTCATCTACGCCGGGGCGAGGGACGGCTGCGTGTACGCCTTCCGGGCCGACGGGAGGCTGGCCAGGAAGTTCGTGATGCAGGACGTCGCCATGTGGATGACGCCCGCCACGGACGGTGAGCTGCTCTATGTGGGCTCCGCGGACAGGAACTTCTACGCGTTCGACCTGGCGACGGGCGCGCTGGCGTGGACCTTCCCCACGAAGGGGCCGATCCATTCCTCCCCGACCCTGGACCAGGGAACCCTCTACTTCGGCGGGTGGGACGCGAACCTGTACGCGGTGAGCACGGACGGGAGGGTGCAGTGGACCTTCCGGCTCAGCATGAGCTCTCCCGCCCCCATCGAGCCTGAGGAGGAGCTGCGGCCCGCCGCGCAGGGGAAGATGGTGTGGCAGCAAAGCGGCAGCCTTCCGGAAGGGGGGGAGCGCTACCGCCGGGAGACCCTCGGGGAGGGCGGGAGCGAGTCCGTCTACACCTTCCGAAGCGAATATACCACGAAGAGCCAGTACACCATGAAGAAGCGGTAAGCGTCGAAGCGCTGGCACTTTTTAAGCCATGCACGCAGAAGGGGTATGGAACGCTACCTTGCTGCTGCAGACGTCCGCGCCAGCGCGAGCATCGCCTCGGAGTTCGGGGACCTGCAGTTCCTCGAAGTGTACGCCCTCCTCACCCAGACGAGGAGCTACCCCCTCTGGGACATCACCACCGGCGGGACCATCTGGGGCATCCCCCTCGTGGTGGGCGACCGGATCTATGTCGGCGCGTGCGACCACCATGTCTACTGCCTCTCCCTGGACGGCCGGGAGATCTGGCGGTTCCAGACCCAGGGCCCGGTGAACATCGTCACCGCGCCTGCCTATGCGGACGGCATCGTGTACGCCACCTCGTATGACCACAAGGTCTACGCCCTGGATGCGGCGACGGGCCAGCTGCAGTGGGCCTTCGCGACCCGGGACAAGGTCTGCGCCGAGCCGCTCGTGCGCGAGGGGAGGGTGTACGTGGGCTCCAAGGACGGCTCCTTCTATTGCCTGGATGCGCGGACCGGCGAGCTTCGCTGGAAAGTAGGCACCCGGGCGCCCATCTCCTCCTCCGCGGCGTGGTGGGAGGGGCGTGTCTACGTCGGGGGATGGGACGGCCTCCTGTATTGCTTCCTGCCGGATGGCCGGCTGGCGTGGAAATTCCCGACCAAGGACCTCATCGCGAAGAAGATCGCGGTGGGCGGAGGGGTGGCGTACGCAGTGAGCAGGGACGGCAGCCTCTATGCCGTCGACGCCCTGACCGGCCAGCGGAAATGGGTGTTCCGCCAGCGGGACAGCCTGCCCTGCTCCGCGCCGGTGCTGGACAAGGATATGGTCTTCTTCGCCGCGACGTTCCAGCAGCGGCTGTTCGCCCTGCGGACTGCGGATGGCTCAGTGGCCTGGTCGTTCCCGCTGACGAACCTGGAATACGGGCAGCCCACCTGCGAGGGGGAGATGGTCTACATGACCGCCAACGACGGCTGGGTGTATGCCCTTGACCGGGCCAGCGGCAAGGTCAGGTGGAAGTACGCGGAGCCGCTGCGGGCGGATTGGGCGGACGGGAATGCCATTGCGGGAGGCAGGATGTATATCGGCAGCCGGAACTGCAAGCTGGTCTGCCTCTCCCTGCAGGGAGAGAAAATCTGGGAATTCACCACCAGCCTGTCCGAACCTTCCAGCATCACGTTCGAGCAGGAACGGATTTCCCCGGAAGGGGTCTTCACGGTCGTGCAGGAGGCCGCTCCTGAGCAGGAGCGCTACCGAGTGCAGACCCTGGTGGAGGGGGGCTCGGACTCGGTCTATTCCTTCAAGACCGAGTACAGCAGCAAGAGCC
>JACQOD010000105.1 GCA_016202725.1 Candidatus Aenigmatarchaeota archaeon
CCAATAATCCAATTTCCAATTGATGACGCTGTCGCAAAGATTTCAATGATGCCAATGGCAAGCAGACCAAGAGAGGCAAGAAGGATAGTTGTGCCGCAAGAAGACATTATAGACTTATCCGGTAGAGCTCTACAAAAAGCTGATAATATGTTAAGCATTAACGAATTTGGGTGCGGGTCAATACCTGTTTTCATCTGAATACCAAAAAAGAGACCTGAAATTAAGCCGGTTATAAGAATTGTGGCAATAGCAATGATGTCCTTGCTCATTTAATCATCTCCTTCAGGTCTTTCACGCCTTTGACTATGTCGTCTTCGAGCTTGAGGATGTCGTCAATGAGGGCATTGGGGTCCTGGTGTTCGATTTCCTCGTGCTCGACTTCCCTGTACTGGGGGGGGGAGAGACTGTAGTCGTTGTCCTTGATCTGCTGGACGGGGACGAGGAAGCTCTTGGGGGATGGGGACTTGGTCTTGAATTGCTGGAGGATGTCGGGGATGTCGCCCTTGCCGTCCAAGAGGGTGCGCTTCTGGTCCAGGCTGTAGCCGTCAGCCTGCATCTCATAGAACCAGACCTCCTTGGTCTCGCCGCCCTTGGTGAAGACCAGAATTGCGGTTCCGACCCCTGAATAGGGCTGGAAGACCCCCGAGGGGAGGGAGACGACCGCGTCCAGGGAGCACTGTTCCAAGAGGAGCTTGCGCACCTGCTGGTGGGCCTTGGAGGAGCCGAAGAGGACCCCGTTGGGCACGATCACCGCGGCCCGGCCACCCATGGCCAGCAGGTTGTAAAAGAGCTCTAGGAACAGGAGCTCGGTCTTGGTCGTGGGGGTGCGGAAGGACTCGCTGAGGTCGCTCGTGTCCAGGGAGCCCGTGAACGGGGGATTGGCAAGGACCACGTCATACTGGCCTGCATGAGAGAAGGACTTCGAAAGGGCGTCCATCCGCCGGATATTGGGGTGTTCAATCCCGTGCAGGATCATGTTCATGGAGGCGATGAGGACCATCGTGGGTTCGAAATCAAAGCCGTGCAGGCACTCGCGACGCAGGAAGTCCCAGTGCCGCTTGTCCGTTATCTTGTCCCCGATCAGGTGCGTGGGGGATCCTTCCTCATCCTCCTTCACCAGGTCGGGGCTCGTATTGGTCTTCAGGATGTGCTCATACGCATTGACGAGAAAGCCCGCTGTCCCGCAGGCAGGATCGCAGATCTTCTCCCCCAGCTTGGGGCTCACCAGCCCCACCATCAGGCGGATGATGTGGCGGGGGGTGCGGAACTGGCCGTTCTTGCCCGAGGTCTTGAGCTCGGAGAGCAGGTACTCGTAGAGATCGCCTTGCACGTCCTGGTTCTGGGAAGTGATGTTGAGCTCGTCAATGATCGCCACGGCCTCCTGAAGGAGCGAGGGCTTCTCGATCAGGAAGGTTGCCTGCTTCATATACTCAGCAAACTGGGTGTCCTCCCCCCGGCGGATCTCCTTGATGAAGGGGAACACCTTCCCCCGGACATGGTCAAGCATCTGCTGGGCCGGCAGGTGCTTCCAGGAGGACCATCGACAGTCCTCGTGACCCGCGAAGACCGAGGTATAGGGTTCCCCCTTCAGCTCAGCGAGTTGCTGGTGTTGGGTGTCCAGGTCCTCGAGGCGGCGCATGAAAATCAGGTACGAAATCTGCTCGATTGCTGTCAGGGGATTGGACATTCCCCCGGACCAGAACCGGTCCCAGAGCTGATTGATCTTCGTCTTCAGGTCAGCCTTTAACAAGGTCACCACGTCCTTTCAGCCGCTTCAGACGAGCAGGGATGGCCACTGAATCAGCGCGCCGTTGCTGGAGATAGCTTGAACGGGCATCGAGCGCTTGGCGCAGGGCGCGAGAGAGGTTCTCCAGAAAAGCCGGAGAGAGGGAAGCAGCCACCTCCCTCGTCAAGCCATCATCGTAGGCTATGATCCAGGAGAAGCAGTCCCGAGCCGGATCGAAGCGGACGTCATGGGCGCCCGCCTTATTCACCGGTACGATATCATCAATTGCGGCCTCCAGAAGCGAACGCACGAAAGAGGAGGGATTCACCCCTTCCCGTGCACAGTAGTGCATGAGCGCAGTCTGCAGGTCCTTGGGGAGGCGGGACCCTACTACCGACCATTCTCGTTTGGGCATACTTCTACCAGGAAGCAGCATTTAAAAAGGGATATGGTAAACAGAGTTTACATATCTCACTTCGAGGGGAACAATTCCTCTTCAAGGCCATTGCAGAGTTCCAGAATTTCGCCCAGGTCCTGCCTGGTGAATAAGGGGATCGGGGCGTTCCCGATATTGGTGAGGGGAGGATCGAAGAAGTTCTTGTACTCGACATGGTGCTTCGCCAGGAAGACGGACTGGAGCGCGCGCAGGAAGTTGACCTGGTCCGCGTTGAGGTAGTTCTTCTCCACCACGAAGGTCTTGAAGGCCTCTACTATCCGCTGCTTGGGATCCGGGAGTTCGGCAAGCTTCAGAATGTGCCTGACGAAATCGACCAAATCCCCGTTGTGCTGGCGGTAGACTTTCTGGAGAACGTCCTCCGTGATGGAGAGTTCAGAGCCGTGGAGCGTCTTCTCGAGTAGACGCAGGTCGCGCTCGGTCAGCGCCTTGTCATCCTTGATCTTCAGGATGGTCGGATGGGAGTCGGCGAGCGTATGGATCTTCTGCTCCACCTTCTCCCTGTAGATGTCCACATACTCTTCCTGGGGATGTTCGTCCGGACCGAACTCGATCAGGCTCCGCTGCTGGATGACGTCATCCATGTCCAGGATGATGGGATTGCGGGGCTCTGTGCGCTTGTACTTCATCAGCGGGGCGAGCTCCCGCAGGAGCAGGAGGGTATCGTCATAGGTGATGGAGTTCCAGAACGGCCGGGAGGTGACCTTTCTGATCAGGGACGCCTTCTCCCGCACTGCTTGTATGGTTGGAGGAAGGGCGTTCGCGGCCTCGGCGATCTCTTCCTTGAGGCGCTCGATTTCCTTCTTGTCGTGCTTCAGAATCGCGATTCCCAGCCGCTCGAGTTTGAGCACAAAGGAGGCGCGATTGAGCTCGACGTTCTCCTGGTACTTCATCAGCGGGGCCATCTTCTCTTTCAAGAACGTCAAGGGCTCCAGGCCGACGGTCTCCCAGAGACGCGGAGAAAGGGCCTGTTCAATCTCACGGGACTTCTCGTTAACCGAGATGGACGAGCGGGGAAGGGATCGGATATCGGCAAGTATCTGCTCCTTTGCCCTGTCAGCCCGTTCCTGATTGCCCTGCTTGAGAAAGAGGTCAAGCTTCTGCAACCGCAGGAGAAAGATCTTTGCCGGCAAGGCTTCGCTCGGTTCCGGTTCCTTCCCCGCAGGATGGACATCAAACCACTCAAACACCTTCCAGCAATCGAAGATCTTGAAATATTCCTTTTTCCCCCCGGGAAGCCATTCCTTGTGGGTGCAGACACTGTCATGGCGGGTTCCCCTCCCTATCATCTGCCAGAACTTGATCTTCGAAAAGACGGGTTTCGCGAAGACCAAATTGCAGACCTCTGGGACATTTACGCCTGTGTCGAGCATATCGACCGAAATGGCCACGCGGGGGAAGCTCTCTGTCTTGAACTCCTTCAGGGTTTCCTGCGCCCGTGAGTCCTCGGAGACGATAATCCTGGCCAGGCGGCCCTTGTACTGGGGATAGAGCTTTTCAAACGCCTCCCAAATGCGCTTGGCGTGCTTCTTAGAGAGCGCGAAGAAAATAGTCTTCGCGGGCAGGGTTCCCGTCTGGTCTTTCAGGCATTCTTCCCAGAACTCTTTCACGATCGCCTCGTTCGTGCCGATGACCGCGACCTTCCTCTCAATATCTGTGCCGTCAAACACGAGTTCACCCTCCTGGATACCCTCCTCGGCGAGACGGTTCTTGACGCTTCCGGGGATATCGGAGGGGCGGATACCCTCGATCTGGAAGTGGGTTTGTGTTCCGTAGGGGACGAAATCAACCAAATACCCTTCCTTTACCGCCGTCGGGAAGTCGTAGAGGACCGTTGGTGTCTTACTTTCACACTCAAAGAACCGAAAGGTATCCCGCTCGATCAGGTCTGCCGGCGTGGCGGTGAGACCGATCTGGATAGCATCGAAGTAGGTAATTGCATCCTTCCACTTGTTATAGATGGAACGATGACACTCATCCGTGATGATTACATCGAAATCTCCTGGGGAAAAGCTGCGATAACACTCCATGAACGTCTGGAGGGTCGAGGCGAAGAGCCTGGCGTTCTTGTCCAGCTTGTAGGTGATCACCTTGGATTTGTGTTCGTCGGGAAAGAAGACCTTGAAACCCTCATTGAACGCCTGATCGCGGAGCGCCTTGCGATCGGCGAGGAAGAGGATCTTCTGGGCCCTATTGGACTGCAGCAGGACGTCGATCAACGCCATTGCGACGCGGGTCTTGCCCGTCCCCGTGGCCTGGACGAGGAGGAATTTCCGCTTGCCATTCTCAATGCCCTCCAGCACGCGCTTCACAGCCTCGATCTGATACGGCCGGTCCACAATATCCTTCCTAAGGGGCGTTTCCTGGAGAGGCCTGGCACGCAGATTCTGGTATTGAATACGTTTGAGTGCCTCCCGGTTGTGAAACCCCTTCACGGATCGCGGGTTTCCAAACCCTCGGTTCCAGAACCAGATTTCATAGCCATTGGTAAGGAAGATAAAGACATCCTTCCCTATCTGCTGTTTAATATCCTCAGCATATCCTTCGGCCTGCCGCTGGCCGAGAACAGGATCCTTCGATGACCGCTTGGCCTCCACAACGGCAAGAGGATCGCCATTCGCATCAAGAAGGAGATAGTCGGCATAAGCACTCTCTTCCTCGTTCTTCAATGTTTCAGCAACGGTTCTATAATCCCTTTTCCGGAAATCGGATTGCTTGGTATCAATTTCAACCCGCACGCTGCGGGGATCGCGGACATTCCATCCCTGTTCCTGGAGCAGTACGTCTACCTTTGTCCTCCGTGTTGCAAACTCCGATTCATGGAAAGCGGTCATGTCACCACTAACCGCTATCACTATAAGATTTTGGCTTAAATGCTTTATAGCAATCGATTGCGACGGAAGCTGAAACGACCATGCCTGCCGAGTATGAGGTGATCAAGCACCTCGATCTCCATCAGAGCGAAAACCTTCACGAACTGCGCGGTTACTCGACGGTCTTCGTCGGAGGGGGTGGGATCGCCGCTGGGATGATTGTGCACGAAAATAACTGCCGCCGCAGCGCACTGTACTGCCTGCCTCACGGCATCACGGGGATGTACCAGCGAGGAGGTCAGGGTCCCCTCAGAAAGGACAGCCTCCCGAATGATTCGATTGCGACTGTTCAGGAAAAGAGCGGCGAAGCGTTCGGTTGGTAAATCAATCATATTTGGGGAGAAGTAGCGGATAACATCCTCCTCTGAGGCAATATGGGGGGAGAGTTGTACGCGCTCACGAAACACACGTTTTCCCAATTCAAAGGATGCCTTGATTTGGCTTGCCTTCGCCATGCCAATCCCCTTAATTGTTTGCAATTCTTGCACGCTGGCGCGGTTCAGCCCCCCCAAGGATCCGAAATGGAGGAGTAAACTCTCGGCAAGGTCCAGTGCCGAGGCGTGCGATGAGCTTTCACCTACTCGGAGGATGACTGAAAGCAGGTGGGCATCAGAAAGGCGCTGCTCGCCTTGTGCGAGAAGCATCTCCCGCGGACGTTGCGCTTTGGGCCATTTCTTGATGGCCGGTTTGCACAGAACCACTTTCTCCCTTTCCACGTCAGCTACTTCCAGGAAGCATTAATGAATACGACGTGTGCGGTGTTCCGCGAGGGCCGATAGGTATAACGGCGTTATACCGCCTGGCAGGGGCCCTCGCGGCCCTCCGCGCCCGGGAGCTTTTCATGGCCTGGGGGGGGGAGGAGAAGCATGGACCGCCCCCCTGGCCGCAGGGACGCGCTCCTCGCCGGGCGAGGATGCCGAGCCGCCCCCTGCGAGGGGGGGGCAGCTTCCCGGCAGGTCCGCCCCCTTTCAGAAAAGAGCCTCCATAAGGCCAGCGGCCACCAGGAGTGGTGTGAGCAAGGGACGGGCCGTGTACCGAACGGTGCACGCTCGCGCCCGCCTGGGTCCACGCTTTTGCTTCTTTACGCCCCGAGCCTTCGCAATCCCCGGCCTCTCCTCACGCCTTCCGGAGGCAGCATTTCTTGTATTTCTTCCCTGAGCCGCAGGGGCAGGGCTCGTTCCTCCCGGTCTTCTTGCCGGCGGGAAGCAAGATCGGCTTCAGCCCCTCAGCCATCTTCTTCATTCCATCTTCATACCCCTCCGGATCCTCTATAACCCGTATAGTCCCCTGGATCTCTCCACTCTCATCTTGTGACAACGGCGTTGTGCCCAACCTCCGGAGCAGGGGCAGCACCTCCTTCCTAGCCTGGTTTTCAAATCCATAGGTAAACATGTCCGGCCTGAACCATCCCTGGTAGTTGTCCCTATCGTTCAGGTAATCCTCCACGATGTCCACCATGAAGGCATACACCTCATCATGCCGTATTCTCGTGAGGGCCTCCACGAGAAAGGTGAGGAACCTCTTTTCAGCAAAGGACGCCTTGACTGCTTCCAGGAGGGAAGGGACCGCGGGATTCCCTATGGCGCCCAGGGCAAGCATCGCCCCTTCGCAGCTGTCCCAGTACTCGCCATCCTCGTTCTTTTGTATGTATGCGACCAAATGGGGAACTGATTGCCCGCTCTTGATCTCCCGGAGAATTTCCAGCGCAAAGATGCAGCTCCATCTCTCTTCATGGAGGAGGAGGTCATGCAGGGAGGGGAGGGCGTTTTCCCCGAGGGCAATGAGCTTGCCCCTGGTGGGTTCCACCCTCCTGCTCACCTCACGGTAGCCCAATGCATATCCTTCCTTGTTATCGAACCGTTGCAGCTCGGTGATGAGCGGGATGATCTCTGCATTCATTATTTCCCTCCGTTTATCGAAGCCAGTGACGGTAGGCTTCTAGCCATTCGAGGCCTTTCGTTTTCGCATCCGCCGGTTCAATATCCTGCACCGGCACCCTTATTTTCTTTCGCGCCTTCACCACCCTCCCGAGCACAGCCTTGCCGCCGTCATCGACTTCCACCCCCACCAGCATCGCCTCTTCACCAAGGATATGGCATTTCATGGGAAGCGGCAGCTCATCCTCGAGCGTGCACGCCCATCCACCAAAAACCTCCTCATCGGTCCAGCAGTCAACGGTCGCCTCTTCAGCAAGTTTTTCAAGCATTTTGCTCTTACGCTTTCCAGGCCTCTCGGGTTTCATCGGCACTCCCTCACCCCCCATAGGCAATCCATATTCCCTGTTTCTCTCCATCTTCTTCAGGAAGCGGAACAGGGAATGGCCGCACAGATGGGGATGAGCGTAGGTGACTTTATGGGCGCGGGATTTTTATGTCTTCGTAGGCGTCATCCGGTGCGGCACGTGGCTCGCCCGTGGTAGAGGTGATCCGCCGGGGGGATTTTGGCCAAAAAAGGTCTTCTTTGCCTGATCTCGCGAAATAACGCCGTTATACTCTCCCTTTATCTGGGTCTGCGCCCCACTATCAACTGACCCCATGGCTGCCGCCAAGAAGCAGAAGAAGCCGAAGAAGGACATCCTGGACAAGTTCGCCGATGTCCTGGAGCAGACCGCTGACGCCCTGAAAGGCAGGAAGGTGGCTGCCGGGGCCGTGGTCGCTGCCGCTATCGGGGGCCTCCTGAAGCTCACGGAGGTCACCCGGACCTTCCCGCCCCCTGCCGACCTCATGGGCAACCTCATCATCTTCTTCGCGGTGCTGTTCTTCGTCGCGGACCTGGCGAAGGGCGGGCTGTACGACTGAGACCTGGAAGGGTCCTGGCAACGACGGGCGACCGCAGAGAAACCCTGCCCTGTGGGAAGAGTTTCCCTGCCTCCGCCACGCCATCGCGGGTATATATACAGGTGTATCCATATCATGTATACATCTGTACCAAGCGAGGGGATATGAAGTTGGAAAAACACCTGGAGAACCTGCGCGAGACCCTGGCGGTCCTGGGGGAGTGCGTGCAGAAAGGCCTGTACACCGAGCGCCAGCGGACCATCGGGTTCCATTGCTCCGCAGGCGCGGTGGACCTGGTGGAGGTCTATCTCCACCGGGACCATCTGATCGACCCGGGAAAGCAGCTCAAGCACGACTGGTTCCTCTCCCTGCGGAAGGCCCAGGAGCGGCTGGACGTGGATTTCCCGCACAAGCAGCGCATTCTGGAGCTGCTGCTCGATATCGAGACGCGACGGGATCTCCTCTGCTACGGCCCCCCGCAGGAGAAGGAGATGGTCCAGAAGGCCATCGGGGCGTTCAACCAGCTCAAGGCGCTCTTGGAATCCACGGGAGTGGCGTATGAATAAGCTCATTGCCTATGCGGCGGACTATGTCTCTTTCCTCCTGCTCAACCTGCCGCCAGAGGAGGCCGACCAGATCCGTTCCATCATCCTGTTCGGCTCTGTCGCGCGGGGCGATTATGGCAAGGACTCGGATGTGGACCTCTTCATCGACGTCCGCAAGCACACCAAGGGCATGGAGCGAAGGCTGCAGGAACTGGACAAGGCGTTCTTTGCATCGGCGATGTATAAGGACTACTGGAGCATGCTGGGCGTGACGAACGTCTTCCGGGCCATCGCGGGGGACCTTGAACAGTGGGCCGATGTGCGGGAGAGCATCCTGGCCAACGGCATCGTGCTCTACGGCCCCTACCGGGGCATAGCGGAGAAGCAGGCCCTCAAGATGCTGTTCACGTGGGACGTCATTAACGACGCGTCAAAGCGCGTCCACCTGGACAAGAAGCTGTTCGGCTTCCGGGCCAAGGGAAAGGCCTATCCCGGTCTCGTGGCATCCTGCGGGGGAGAGAAGCTCGGTCCGCGCTGCGTGCTCGCGCCCGCGGAGCACCATCGCACGCTCCTCCGGGTGTTCCGGGATATGCGCATTGTGGTGCATGTGAGGGAAGTGGCGGAATGATCGCGCGTTCCCGCTGCCGGGCCTCGCGGAGGCGGGCTGTACGATGAGGGGTCCTTTAAAGACATGGTGATAAGAGGGTGCATGGAGATCAGGCTCTCGCACGATGTGAGGAAAAAGGTCGAACAGACAGCCCGGGCCATGGGGTTGGGAGAGCAGGATGTGGTCAACCAGGCCCTCCTCTTCTACCTCGACGCCTTCGACAGGCGCGTCCAACTTGCTCAAGAACTGGTTGCGTGGGACCGCCTGAGCGATGAGGCCATGAAGCATTTCGAGAAGGCCCCATGGAAAAAGGAGAAATCTGGGTAGTCGGCCTTCCGGATGCAGCGGACCACGAGCAGTTGGGCGCCCGCCCTGCCGTCATCCTCGCCGATACCTCTACATCTGTCTGTGCGGTGGTGTCCATGACCACCTACGGTTCATAAGGCGCGAATGGGAAGAATACGCATATCCTCCCCGCCCTCGCTTCGGCAACGGCGGGCCTTCCTCTTAAGGCGAGCATCTATGTTTCTGCTATGAAGAAGCTGGTCATTAAGCCGGAAAGGCTGCTGCCCTATTGGGAGAAGATGAGATCTGCCCAGACCGCCTTCCACCGGAGGCTGGGCGCCATCGAGAAAGAGATGCAACAGAAGTTCGGCAACACGCATCTCGAGTTCTTTTGGGCGGACGGAGGAATTGTCGGTGTAGGAACCTATCCCCATGCCAAGGAGATGGATCTGATCCACGACAGCGACCTTGAGCGTGCGCGGTAGCGGAGCGCACCGTTCGCAGCGGCAAGAGCGAAGCGGACGCGCTGAGGGGACAATTCGCTCCCTGTCCCTCAAAAGACGTGCGGACAATTTATCTTTCCCTCACCAAGAGAAGGTATGGTCCACGTGCCCACCGTGGGGGATGGAAGGCATTACGCCTTCCTCGGCCTCATCGTGATCGCCGGGTACGTGGCCGGCTCCCGGGGCGTGGTGGAGGGGATGATTTTCCTGTCCTTCGGCTTCATGCTCCTCATGCTCTTCTGGCTCATGGGCAAGGTCATGGAGGACAAGCAGCAGAAGAAGCCCCTCTGAAGGGTGGCGGATGGTCGGATCAGCCTCCAGCGGTCACCGCATTGCCCAGGCGAGGAGGCCTCCATTTTAATTCCGCTCCCCCAGAAGGGTCATGGACGTCTTCCTCGTGGGCAATGCCCTGGTCCCGCAGGACTCCCTGCCGCTGCGGCTGCAGCCGCGGCTGGAGCAGGCCTTCCCTGCCCTGCGCTTCAGGGAACTGGATCCCACCGAGGACATTCCCGAACACCATCCCCTCGTCCTGGTGGACACGGTCCAGGGGATCTCCCAGGTCCAGGTCTTCCGCAGCCTGGATCCCTTCCTCCGGGAGAGGAGGGTGTCCCTGCATGACGCAGACCTTGGCTTCACCCTGCAACTCATGCAGAAGGCGGGGAAGCTGGGTTCCCTGACCATCATCGGCATTCCCCAGGGCATGGGGGTCGAACGCGCTTTCTCGGGGGTGAGAGACGCGCTGGAGACCGTGTTCAAGCACCAAGGGGACTGCCTTTCACCCACTTGACCTTCAGGAAGTGGCTCGCGCAGCTCATGCAGGGGTCATAGGCCCGGATGAGCTTCTCGATCTCCCGCTCGATCGCGGGCTTGTCCAGCTTCTCGAGGGAGTTCTGGACCAGGAGGGCGATGTCCTTCTCGATCGAGATCTGGTTCTGTGCCGTTGGCACGACAATGTTGGCCTTCTTCACGATCCCGTTCCTGCCGACGGTCAGGCGGTAGTAGAGGGTCCCCCGGGGGGCTTCGATCACGCCCACGCCCGTCCCTTCCTTGGTCAGGACCGGTTTCTGGACCGGCTCTGGCGTGAAGCTGGTGGTCTCCAGGAGCTCGACCGCGTGGTCGATGGAATGCAGGACCTCGATGGCCTGGGCGAGGTTGTTGTGGAAGATGTTCTGCGAGGGGAAGGCCCGCAGGGCCGCGGCCGCATCTTTCCGGGTCTGGGGGTGGAGATGCTCCCGGTTGAGGTTCAGGCGCGCGAGCGCGCCCACCACGAACTCCTCCCCCTCGAACTCGAACCCTGCGGCCTGGGAGTAGGGGATGGCCACGTTGATCAGGTGGTCGAGATAGGCCTCCTCGGGGATGCAGACCCCCTTCGAGGTCATGACGTCCCCGTCCAGAAAGGAGAAGTCCTGGGTGGAGAGGGCGACATACTCGGTGTCGCGCGCGAACCTGGCGTCCCACTTCTGGAAGACCTGGATGAGGTCCAACGCCAGGGGGCGCACCCGCTTGAGTTCGGCCACGACCTTGGCGATCCCCGCGGGATCCGGCACGCGCAGGAACCCCCCGACCGTCGGGTAGGGGGCGTGCACGGCCTTGCCCGCCACTAACGTGGAGAGCAGGTTCCCCGCGCGCTTGAGATCGAAGGAATCGTGCAGCAGCTTATGTTCTTGAGGGTCGTCCTCGCGGAAGTCGAGGATGGAATCCTTCCCGACCAGGTCGGGGAGGGCGAAGAAATACAAGTGGAGGGCATGGTCCCGGATCATGAGCCCGTACATAGTGAGCTTCTTCAGCAGCAGGGCCTGGGGGGTCGGCTGGATGCCCGTGGCCTTCTCCAGGGCCTCGATGCAGCAGAGGAGGTGGGCGATCGAGCAGGTGCCGCAGATGCGCGACATCAGCTGCGGCGCCGAGGTCAGCGGCTGGCCGCGCACGGCCTGCTCGTAGAACCGCTGGTTCTCGGTGATGGCGAACTTGACCCCCTCCACCACGCCCTCCCTGACTTTGACCTCCAGGTCGGCGTGCCCCTCCATCTTCGTGAGGTTCTCGATCGTGATGTCAAAATTGTGCATGGATGCCTGCCTCCGCCAGGTGCTTCCGCAGGACCGCCAGGAAGCCCGCCTCGGTCATCGGGCATCCGGGAACCTGGTCGTCCACCGGCACGACCTCGTGCACCGGCTGGACCTTCTTGCTGTAATCGAACGCCCTGAGGATGGGGAGGATCTCCCGCTGCTTGGGCTCGTCGAACTGGTTCCGCTGGGCCGAGGGCATGCCCGTGACCGCGCACGCGCCCACCGCGATGAGGATCCGGGCGTTCTTGCGGATCTCCTTGACCTCGCGGGCTGCCCGCTCGCTGGCGATGGCCCCTTCCACGAAGGCGATGTCCAGGTTGGTCATATCATTCTGGGAACGCAGGGCCCGGGCATAGGGGATCTCGATGCTGTCCTTCCAGCGGTCCCAGTAGTCGTTCAGGATTTCCGTGAAGACGATCGTGCTGTCCTCGCAGCAGGAAAAGGAGAACCAGCCGACCCTCACCTTCTTGGCAGGCAAGGGGGCAGGCCCCTCCGGCGGGACCACCGCAAGGGCATGCCCGCCCTTGGCGTAGTCCAGGTACAGCTCCCGCGACCGCAGGAACTTGATGACATTCACGGCCGCGTTGCAGCCGTCCCCGACGTTCTTGGCGACCTCCCGGCAGCGGCCCGCGCAGTTGCCCGCGGCGAAGACCCCCTCCATGCTGGTCATGTTGTTCTCGTCCACGACCAGGATGTTGTCCTTGAGCTGCAGGCCCAGGTTCGCGGCGAAGTCCAGGGCCCCGGCAGCCCCGCAGGCCATGAACACGCCCTTGAAGGGCAGGCTGCTGCCGTCGGTCATCTGGACCGCCTCGAACCACTTCTCCCCCTGGAAGGCTGCGACCTTCCCGGCGAGGGTCTTGATCCCCCACTTCTGGACCTCCTGCTGGTAGGTCTCCGAGAAGGCAAAAGCGGGCGCGTTCGCGATGATCGTGATGTCCTTGGTGTAGGACAGGGCCTCCACCGCATCTTCCGCGGCGTGGTCCCCGTTCCCGATGATCGCGATGGGCTTGTTCGTGTACAGCGGCCCGTCGCACGACACGCAGTAATGCAGGCCTCGCCCGACCAGCTTGTCCTCGTTCGCGATCCCCGATGACCGGATGGGAATCCCGGTCGCGATGATCAGGGCCATCGCATGGACTGCCGAGCCTTTCGCGGTCTTGACCACGAAGGCGTGCTTCTCCCCCTCCCGCACCAGCGTGGCTGCAACCGCTTCATCCTTCAGGATGACCGCCCCGAACTTCTGGGCATGCGCCATGCCCTTCTCCAGGAGGACCGGCCCGTCCACCCCCTCGGGGAAGCCGAAGTAGTTCTCGATGTGCATCGCGAGCTTGGCCTGGCTCCGGTCCGGCAGGCCGATGACGATGGTCTTGAGATTGGCGCGCGCGGTGAAGATGGCCGCGGTCAGGCCCGCGGGCCCGCACCCCAGGATTGCTACCTCATACTGGTCCATCAGGTCGATCCCCCAACTCCCGCCGCGCTCACCGGTGACGCTGCTCGGCCATTGCACACGCCCCGGGCAAGAAAGATCATCACCATCACACCCCCCGCTGCTCGCTCGGCTGCCGCGCCAGGAGGTAGGCCCCTGCCAGGATCACCCCTGATCCTGCAAGCTGCAGGAGGGGAGCGGGCTCGCCCAGGAAGGCCATCCCCGTCCCCAGGGAGATCACCGGCGCGAGCAGCAGCAAGGCCGCCGCCTTGGAGACGTTGATCCGCTGGAGCGCGGCATAGTAGAACGCCACGTACGCCAGCAGCAGGACCGTGGAAATGGCGATGTTGACCAGCTGCCCTCCTGAAAGGGCGAGCAGGGCCTCTCCCCGACCGGTGAGGAGGACCACGCCCATCAAGATCAATCCGCCGTACAACATCCGCGCCACCTGCACCACCAGGGCGTGCGCGCCCCGGTTCATGACTCCCTTCGCCGCCACGTTCTCCACGGCCCAGAGGACCGTCGCCCCCACGATCAGGGCATCGCCCAGCTGGGGATCCAGCCACAGCGCCGCGGGGGTGATCTGGGTGAAGTAGATTGCGATCGTGCCCAGGAACAGGAGGAGCATGCCCAGCAGGAACCTCCGGTTCAGCCGCTCCTTCAGGAAGAGGAAGCCCAGGACCGCCACGTAGAGGGGCAGGGTCTTGTGCAGGAACCCGGCCCGGCCCGCGGTCGTGAGTTTCAGCCCGGTGAAGAACAGCAGGAAGGCCAGCGCGCCCCCGAGGAGGGCGATCACCAGGAGGGGCTTCCAGCTGCCCGCAGGCGCGCGAATGCCCCGCCAGCGGGAGACCGCCAGGAAGACCACGCCGATGATGATCGCCCTGACTGCCGTGAAGACGGCAGGGTCCAGCGGGACCAGGAAGAGCTTGTTCAGGGGGATGGAGATGCCGCTCACGACGGCAGTGAGCAGGGCGAGGAGCGTGCCGACTGCCTCCTTGCGAGGGGGTGATGCGGAAGACTTTTCGCCCACAGGACGCCGGCTATCGGTTGCTCTCACGCTGCGCTTCGCCCTCATGCTTCCTCCACGATGAAATCCCAGTGGGCCACCACGCGCATGCCCGCCCGCACCCGGGGGAAGAGGTCGGTCCGCAGGATCCGCACCTGCGCGCCCAGGCGCACCCTGGCCCTACTCCCGGAAACGTCCTCCACGACCCCGGTCCGCACCCGGCAGGCCTCAGGATCGAAATCCCGCATCTCGGCATAGCGCCGGTCAATCACCGCATCATGCCCTTTCCGGAAGTAGCCCCGGATGACCTCCGGGCCGATGGCCTGCTTGCCCTGGTCCAGCGCACGCAGGGAGCAGGCTGCGCAGGCCACGGCGAAGACCTGCTCCGCCCCCTGGGGGATGGCGGCCCCGCCGCTCACCGCGCGGACGAGTTCGTCCACCCAGTCCTGGGTCACCTTGCCCCTGCGGACCAGCGTCCCCGCGCAGGGCAGCGCGTACCGCAAGAAGAGGGAACGATCGGTGATGGGGAGAGTCCGCGGAACCGCAAGAGGGTGAACAGCGCGCGCCCTCATTTCCAACCCTCCGCCTTCTCGATCGCCATGCCCGCGGCGCAGTAGAGGTAGTCCCCCACCGTGGCGGGGACCAGATCAATCCGCACGCGCTCGCGCTTGCCCTGGATCTCGACCACCGCGTGGTTGCCCTGCACCTCCAGAACCCGTCCGACGGCAGTGACGCACATCTGTGTAGGTTTGGGTTGCCCGGCTAATAAGGGCCGCTACCCTTCCAGATCCTGGGGTGCGGGGTGGCGTTTTTTTAACTTGCCCGTCCAGAGGGGATATGGACGAGCAGCGCAGCCCCTATTCCAGGCATGTCCTGGTCTGCGTGAACCGCCGGGGCGACGGCCAGAGTTGCGGCCCCGACGGGGGGGAGGAGATCCTGCAGGCCCTCCGCGAGGAGGTGAACAGGACCGGTGCCTACCGCCACTGCAACGTATCCCAGGTCCGCTGCCTCGGCCACTGCCTGGACGGGCCGACGGTCATGGTGTGGCCCGAGGGCTTGCTCCTGACTCGGGTGGGGAAGAAGGACATCCCCGGGCTGATCCGCCGCTTCCTGCGCTGACGGCAGAAGCTTCTTAAGACGCGCGACAAGGATCTTCCATGAAGGCGGTACTCTTCGATTACGGGGGCGTGCTGGGCGTCGAGGACATCCGGCGCACCGTCGCCGGCCTGGCCGCGGCGTTCAGCTGCTCGGCGCGGGAACTGAGCGCGCCGCTGCGCACCTGGTACGCGCGCTATGAAGCGGGCGCCCTCCCCGACCAGCAGTTCCTGGCCGGCCTGGCCCGCGACCTGGGCCGCAAACCTCCCGCGGCAGTCGACTGGGCAGGCATCTTCCAGGACAGCTTCACCCGCCAGGAGGAGGTGTATGCCATCGGCAGGGACCTGCGGGACCGGGGATACGCCAGCGGGATCATCACGAACATGATTCCTCCCTTTGTGCGGTACCTCCGCGCCTCCGGCGGGTTCGACGGCTTCGATCCCGTGGTCGCGTCCTGCGAGGTCCGGGCGCGCAAGCCGGAGGAGGCCATCTACCGGGCCGCCCTGAAGCGGCTGGGCCTCCGCCCGGGGGAGGTGGCCTTCGTGGACGACAAGGAGCAGAATCTCGCCGCTGCCGCGCACCTGGGCATGGCAACCCTGCACTATAGCTCCCCGGCGGCGCTGGCGGCGGACCTGCAGCGGATGGTGTTCTCCCGCTGAGCAGGAAAACCTTTTTTAAGCACCACTCCCAGTGTAGAGCAGTGTTTCCTCATGCGCAAGCGCGTCCCTCCCGCACCCCGTGCCCCCGCCCGGTCTGCACGGGCCGTCCCGGAGGAGGACTACGCCCCTGCCGCAGAGCAGGAGCCGGCGCGCCGCATCCCGCCCGCGCCTGCCCGTTTGCTCCCCCCACTGCCCCAGCGACTGCCGCCAGCTCCCCGTCCTGACCGCGCCCCTCCAGAGGAGGCAGCCATCCGCTCGCCCGAGGACTGGGCCCCTCCAGTAGCGGAGGAGCCTCCGGCGGGCTGGGAAGCCCGGGCCTCCCTCCCCGAAGGGCCGTGGCAGCCGCCCCGCCAGGCGCCGCAGCGGCGCGCCCCCGCCCCCCACGAGGAGGGCGAAGGCAGGAAGGACAAGCGAGGACCCCCCCTCTTCATCAAGATCGAGAAATACCAGGAGGTGGTCAACACCCTCCACAAGCTGAAGACGTTCTCGCTGTCCCTGCGCGACGCGCTCGATGCGCTGGCGGACGTCGAGCGGGAGCTGCGCAACGGCGTGGTGATCGCCCACAAGGCCCTCGACCACTTCAACCAGACCATCGCCACCCTGGACACCAAGATTTCCCGCCTCCCTCCGGAAGAGGACATGGACCTGGCCGAGCGCCAGGACATGGGGGAAATGGATGCCTATGTCCAGAACCTCCACCAGCAGGTCCAGAAGATCCGCCACGACCTGAAGGGAGCTGTCCCCCAGGAATGAAGATCGGGGGGCCAGGGAATTTCCCGTGCAGGACCGCTCCATAGCGATCCTGAAGGCAACAATTTCCGCACCCTCCAGCCAAGCCTTTAAAGGGCGTCCCCCAACTATACAGCACGCGGGAGTACCCAAGCGGCCAACGGGGCAGGACTCAAGCTTCCCGCTTGAGTGGCGACGTAATGAGCGATCCTGTGGCTTAGACCAGCTCTTGAGGGCTGGGGGCAATGCCTTCGTAGGTTCGAATCCTACCTCCCGCATCCCCCTATTTAATCGTACCTACCCAAGAAAGATATAGCTATGCGCGAACTGGATAAGGTGCTGAGCCGCGGGGAACGGGTCCTGTGGGAAGGGCGCCCCGTATTCTGGCCGTTCCTGTCCCTTGGCGTGATCACCCTGCCGTTGGGTGGCGTGCTGATCGGTGCGCTCGTGCTCCTGGCTGGCGCGCCGGGACTGGTGGTGTTCGCCATCCCTTACACCTGGATACTCCTGTTCTTCGCGGTCATTGTTCCCCTGTACAAAATGCTCGTGCACAAGAACATGTGGTACGCTGTCACCGACCGCAGGGTCATCTTCCAGCATGGACTCGTTGGCAGGGACTTCTCGTTCGCGGACTTCGATCAGATCTCCAACCTGGAGGTCAACGTGGGGGTGTTCGACAAGCTGTGGGGCAGGGGTACCGGCAGCATCCGCATCTTCACTCCCGGGACATTCGCCTCCGGACGCCGCGGCTCCATGGCGCAGCGCCCGTACGTCATGAGCAACGTCCCGGAGCCCTACCGCGTCATGCAGGGGCTGAAGAAGCTCTCGCTGGACGTGCGGGCAGACATCCAGTACCCCAACCAGTACCGGCCACCAGCCAACCCGGGCTATACGACCCGCCGGCCCGGAGGGGTATGACCGCCGCCGCCATCAAGGCCAAGAAGCGCTGCGCCACCTGCGGGGAGCTTCTCCCCGTGGGGGAGGTGATGGGCCTGGCCCACTTCCAAACCTGCAAGGCGAGGGCGTAAACCCGCCCGACCCGGAAGGAACCGAGGCAGCATGTCCCGCAGGATCCGCGACGAGGGATGATCAGCGACCCCTTAGCCCTTTTTAAATACCAGGGGGCGAAGTATACCCATGCAGTTGCGAGACAAGCATCAGGGAACCAAGAGCCTGCTGGTCGCGCTCGAGCGCACCAAGCAGCCCCTCTGGCTCGCGGTAGCCAGGGAGGTCAACCGCCCGCGCCGGCGGCAGCGGGACGTGAACATCCTCGACATTGACCGCTGCTCCCAGAACGGGGAGACCCTGGCGGTCCCCGCGAAGGTCCTGGGGACCGGCGAAACCGCCAAGAAGGTCACCGTGGCGGCCCTGGGCTTCTCCCCCGCCGCGCGGCAGAAGATCGAGCAGGCGGGAGGGAAGGCCCTGAGCCTGCTGGAGCTGGTGCGGCAGCACCCGGAGGGCAAGGGCGTGCGCATCCTGGGGTAAGCATGGACACGGTCTACTACAATGCTGAAAAGTGCATCGCGGGCCGCCTGGCCAGCGCCGCGGCCAAGGAGCTGCTGAAGGGCAGGAAGGTCACGATTGTCAACGCGGAGAAAGCGGTGATCTCGGGGGACCAGGCGGCCACGATCGCCCACTTCCGGGAGAAAACCAGCCGAGGGGATCCCTACCACGGCCCCTTCTACCCGCGGATGCCCGATCGCATGCTTCGCCGCATGGTCAGGGGCATGGTCCCCCGGGGCAAGCCCTCGGGCCAGGCCGCCTTCCGCCGGCTGCAGGTCTACCTTGCGGTCCCGCAGGAGTTCGAGGGGAAGCCTTTCAAATCCACGAAGCAGATCCAGGAGCAGGCCAAGGCCATCTCCCTGGAGCTCCTGTGCAGGAGGCTCAAATGAAGCGCATCAAGCCCGTGACCGGGCCCGTGTTCACCAGCGGGAAGCGCAAGCGCGCCATCGCCCGCGCCAGGATGTCCCCGGGAAAAGGGACGGTCCGCATCAATGACCAGCTCCTGGAGGTCATGCGCAACGAACTCGTCCGCCTGCGCATCCAGGAGCCGCTGGTCCTGGCGGGGGAAACCTGGAAGGGCCAGGACATCCATGTCCACGTCCAGGGCGGAGGGATCATGGGCCAGGCGGATGCGGCCCGCCAGGCCATCGCCCGGGGGCTGGTCCTGCTCTACCCCGACCTCAAGGAGCGCTTCCTGGCGTACGACCGCTTCTTGATCGCCCACGACCCGCGCAGGACCGAGACGCACAAGCCGCCCCGCTCGTCGCAGGGCGCGAGACGCGGAAAACAGAAATCGAAGCGATAGCGGTTTTCGCGTGCGCCTCTGCAGCGGCTACCCGCCAGCCGGAGGAACCGCTCCCGCAAACGCTTTTAAATACCCTGGGGGTAAATACGCTTGTTCGGAGGATACATGGAATACGCGCGCGTCAAGCTTGCCGGTCGCGACCAGGCGGAGCTCATGGGCATCTGCGAGGAAATCAAGGAGATCGCCAAGAAACACGGCGTGTCCTTCAGGGGACCGATCCCCCTGCCCACCAAGAAGCTGCGCGTGCGCACCCTCAAGACCCCTTGCGGCGACGGCACCGGCCACGGGAACGCCACCTGGGACCGCTGGGAGATGCGCATCCACCGCCGGATCGTGGACATCGGCGCCAACGAGCGCGCCCTTCGCCAGGTGGTCCGCCTGAACATCCCCGAGGGCGTCAAGATCGACATTGAGCTCAAGGAAAAGTACGAGAACCAGTAACCGCACCTTTTTCCCAAAAAGCTGCACCAAAAACACGACCGCACCTTTTTCCCAAAAAGCTGCACCAAAAACACGACCGCACCTTTTTCCTAAAAAGCTGCACCAAAAACACGACTGC
>JACQOD010000106.1 GCA_016202725.1 Candidatus Aenigmatarchaeota archaeon
CCTTCCCGCAGCAGCTTCTTGGCCGCAGGAGCCAGCAGGGCGTTTGCCCGCAGGAAGCTCTTCTGAGCGATGTAGCCCCCCTCCCACTGCTGGTCAAGCCCTTCCTGGCGGAGGAGGGCGTCCACGCCGACATATCTCCCCCGCAGCCGCTTGGCCAGCAGGCGGGCCAGGGTGGTCGTCCCGCTCCCCATCGGCCCCCGCACGATGACGTAGTAGCTCATGCTGGTTGTTGGAAGCGCCTGCTTATAACCGACAAGGGGAACGAACGCCTGCGCAACAACAGGCATACGAAGGGATGGATGCAGCTTCCCTTAACCTCAGATGATCTTCATCTGCTTGCCGATCTTGCCGAAGATCTCGACCGCCTCTTCCAGGTCCTGCCGGGTGTGGCACGCATTGACAATGGTCCGGATGCGGGCCTTGTCCTTGGCCACCAGCGGGAAGACAATGGGCTTGGCAAACACCCCATGGTTGAAGAGCTCCTTGCTCAACTGCTGTGCCACTGCGCTCTCGCCAACGATCACGGGGGTGATCGGCGTTTGGGATCGACCGGTATCGAATCCGAGGTCCTGCAGGGCCTTCTTCAAGAAATTGGTATTGTCCCAGAGCTGCCTGAGGTGCTGGGGTTCCTCCTGGACGATGCGCAGGCTCTCCCGGCAGGCGGCCACCACCGCAGGCGGGTGGGCGGTGGTGAAGATGAACGACCGCGCGGTCGAGACCAGGTAATCCTTCAGTTCCTGCTTCCCGGCGATGTATCCGCCCAGGCAGCCGAAGGCCTTGGAGAGGGTTCCCATCTCAATGTCCACCTTCCCATGGACCTGGTGGTGGTCCACGATGCCCCGGCCCTCCTTCCCGAGGACCCCATCCCCGTGGGCATCGTCCACCATGACCATGGCGTCATACCGCTCCGCGAGCTCGCAGATCTGGTCGAGGGAGGCAATGTCCCCGTCCATGGAAAAGACCCCGTCGGTGACGACCAGGCGCCTGCGGGCGGCCCTGCTTTCCTGCAGGGCCTTCTCCAGGCCTGGCATGTCCAGGTGGGGGAAGATCTTCCGCTCCGCCTTCGTCAGCCTGACCCCGTCGATGATGGAGCCATGGTTCAATTCATCGGAAATGATGACATCGCCCTCGCCCATGAGGGCCTGGATGGTCCCCCGGTTAGCGGCGATCCCTGCGGTGAAGACCAGGCTGGCTTCCGTGCCCTTGAATGCCGCCAGCTCCTCCTCGAGCTCCATGTGGATGCGCATGGTCCCCGCCAACTGCCGGACCGCGCCGGTCCCGAAGCCCCACTGGTCCATCGCCTTGCTGGCCGCCGCCACGAGGCGGGGATGGTTGGCCAGGCCCAGGTAATTGTTCGATCCCAGCATGATGCACGGCTTGCCGTTGATCACGACGCGGTTGCCTGCGGGGGTGTCCAGCACCGGCAGGGTGGCCAGCAGATGCTGCTCGCGCAGCCGGTTGACTTCGTCCTTGAGCCAGCTCACGCCCTGCTTCATACCCTGACGGAGGGGGGAGGCTATATAAACCAGCCTGCGCCGCTCGTACAATTGCCGTGCCTGTCGCTCTCCCGGCGGAAACCGTCCGCGCAGGGGCTTTTTAAGCTGCCTGCCCAACCCTCAACATGGCCACCATGCGCGCGGTCCGCAAGCTCCGTCCCGCGGAGGGATTTGAACTGGCCGAGATTCCTGTCCCCCAGCCGAAGGCAGGGGAGCTGCTCGTCAAGGTGAGGGCAGCCTCGGTGTGCGGGACCGACATCCATATCTACAAGTGGGAGCCGCCCTGGTCCCAGGGGAGGTACGTCCCCCCGAAGACCATGGGCCACGAGGTCTGCGGCGAGGTGGTCCAGGCGGGACCAGGGGTAAGGGGCTTCCAGGAGGGGGATTCAGTCTCCGCAGAATCCCACATCTATGATGCAACCTGCAGCCAGTGCCTCCGCGGCAACCAGCACATCTGCGAGAAGCTGCAGTTCTTTTCCATCGACACGGACGGCTTCTGGGCCGAGTACGCCATCATCCCCCAGCAGAACGCCTGGAAGAACCCCCCCTCCCTTCCCCCGGAGATCGCCACCCTCCAGGAGTCCATGGGGAACTCCGTCTACACGGTGGAGGAGGGCCAGGTCAAGGACAAGTTCGTCGCCATCTTCGGCCTCGGCCCCACGGGCTTGTTTGCCACCGGGATCGCCAAGGCCCTCGGCGCCACCGCAGTGGCGGTGGTGGGGGGCTCGGACACCCACCTCCAGATCGCCAAGCGCATGGGCGCCGATGCCGTGGTCAACCGCCACCAGCGCGACCCGGTCCAGGCGATCAAGGAGTTGACCAACGACAAGGGCGCGGACGTGGTCCTGGAGATGTCCGGCGCCCCGCAGGCCATCCAGCAGGCCCTGGAGTCAGTCAGGCCCGTCGGCCGGGTCTGCGCCCTCGGCCTGCCCACCCAGCCGGTCACGCTTGACCTCAGCAAGCTGGTGGTCCTGAAGGATCTCACCTTCCGGGGCATCTACGGGAGGAGGATTTGGGACACCTGGAAGACCACCAGCAGGCTCCTGCAGGAGGGCCTGGACATCTCCCCGGTCATCACCCACCGCCTCCCCCTCGCGCGCTTTCAGGAAGGGATCCGGGCCATGATGCAGGGCGAATCCGGCAAGGTTATTCTGCTTCCGTAGTGGATTAATAAAGGCAATAACAAACAATGTATATGGACAATATAGAATTCATCAGACTATCAATGGAAGAGCAAAAGATATTACTGGATACGCTTGGTTACGATGTTGATGAATCAGGTTTCATCCTTAGCAAAGAATCTGGAAGCCCTCATATTTGTCCTTTAACGAAAGAAAAGGTTTTGTTAAATGAAGCATCGGTTTTACCTGGTTCTACAA
>JACQOD010000016.1 GCA_016202725.1 Candidatus Aenigmatarchaeota archaeon
ATGAAATCAGCACCAAGAGCACCTGCGGTGGTCAATGAGTCAAACACATATGCAGGAAATAATGGGACCCATGCCCGAACCAGTAACGCCGGTGAGGTTACTGCTTGACGATCCCTAACGCCAGCGGCGGGCATCGCCGCCTCCCAGCGCGCTGCCTTTCTTCCGGCAGAATGCATTGCGCGGCAGGCTGCCGGAGACGGCGTGCCGATCGTGTTGGCCCGGCGTGCGCGCAGGCCGCGGCTCTTCTCGGCGGGGATTGCGCCCGCGCCCGGTTGTGAGCGGCGCGCTGCTGGGATCCACGGAGCTCCGGACAGATTCTTCATCTCCCAGCGCGCCTGGTGGGTTTTTTAGGTTGTTCCTCCGCCACAGCCGGCTCGCGGGGGAGGGGGACGGACAGGGAGCGGCAGCTGATGGGCGGACCCAGGTCGACGATGCCGTAGCGGCCCTGGACCGCGGGGCCGGGATTAAAGAGCAGGGAAGGGCCCAGGAATTCCTGGCCTGCGGCTTCGTGGATGTGGGCGGTGATCACCAGGGGGGGTTGGACTTTCTCAATGTAGGCGCGGACCGCGGGGGAGCCGACATGCTCGCCGCTGGCGAGCTTGTCAAGGGCAGTGTCCTTGGGGGGGTTGTGGACCACGAGTATGGCGGGGGCGGGACCCACCCGCTCCAGGGCGAGGGTCGTCTCCTGCTCGCTCGGCTCGAAGTTGGTGCGGAAGGGGGTGAGCGCGCCGCCGAAGCCGGCGAAGGCCTGGCCGCGGAGGATGCGGCGCTTGGCGTGGAGGTTGACCCCATACTCCTCGAAGAGGTCGAGGATCGGGATGGGGTCGTGGTTTCCGGGAATCATCAGGACCGGCAGGCGGGCCGCCAGCAGCTTCTGGATAATCAACTCCGCGGTGTCGAGCTGGGAGAATTCCGGGGTGAGGTGAAACATGTCGGTGATGTTGCCGGGAGCGATGATGGCGTCGGGCTGCTCGCGTAAGCCGGCCTGGAGCGTGGTTTTCAGGGCGTCCACCTCCCCGTGAATGTCGGCCAGGATGAGGAGTTTCATACCATTAGTGGACGGGGGGGTTTTTATTGGAATGGTGGGCGTTTCCACTCCAAATATCACGCTGTTATATTCTCCCCTATTCTCTTTTTCTCTCCAAAAACCGTCTGGGGGTGGGTTGCGCGTGGAGGGAGTTCGAAAGGAAATGGGGGTCGCGATCTTGCTATCATAACATTGTTATATAGTAAGAAAGAAAGTTGTTGTTGTTGGTTTTGTGTTTCCATGAGAAATGGTGGTGGGGGTGGGTGTTGTTCAATATAACAGCGTGATAAATTTCCACAAGAAATTTAAGTCTTGTCTACAAGAAACATGGGGATCATGCGGCAAGCAGATTTGAAGAACATTTTTACCCACTACCGGGAGAGCAAACACCTACTCTTCAACCAGAAGGAGTTTCTCACGGAAAAACACCAGCCCTCCATCATCCACAGGGATCATCAGATCCAGCAACTGGCCCGAACTATCGCACCTGCGGTGAATGGGGAAAAAATCTCCAACACCTTCATCTTCGGGACCGTGGGCACCGGCAAGACCTTGGTCGCCCGGCACGTGACCAGCGAATTGGCGAAGGAGGCGCAGGGGGTGCGCATCCTGTACGTCAACTGCAAAATGAAGCGGGTTTCCGATACAGAGTATCGGCTCCTCGCGGAGCTGACTCGGGAGTTGGGGGAGGCGGTCCCCCCCACGGGCCTGCCGACCGACCAAGTGTACGCCCAATTCTTCCGCCTCCTGGACAGCAAGCCCCAGCACGTCATCCTGATTCTGGATGAGATCGACAACATCATCAAGCGGATCGGGGACGACGTGCTCTACTCCCTCCTCCGCGCCAACCAGGACCTCCGCCAGGGCAAGCTCTCCCTCATTGGTATTTCCAACGACGTCACGTTCATGGACACCATGGACCCGCGGGTGAAGTCCTCCCTCTCCGAGGAGGAGCTAATCTTCCCCCCCTACAACGCCGCCCAACTCCAGGACATACTTCTCTCCCGGACGAAGGAGGCCTTCCAGGAGGGCGTTCTGGAGTCGGGGGTGGTGGCGAAAGCAGCTGCCTTGGCGGCGCAGGAGCACGGGGACGCGCGCAAGGCCCTGGACCTCCTCCGGGTGGCTGGAGAAATGGCCGAGCGCCAGGGGCGCACCAAAGTCACGATCGCCGACATCGATACAGCGGAGCAGAAGCTGGACACCGACCTGGTCGTGGAGGCGGTGCGCACCCAGCCCAAACAATCGCTCGCGGTCCTGGCTGCCATTGTCCGCTTGGCGGAATCGGGCCAGCAGCACTTCCAGACCGGGGACGTGTTCACGGTGTACGAGAAGCTCGCCGCAGGCCGCGGACTCAAGCTGCTCACCCAGCGGCGGGTGTCGGACCTCATCAACGAGCTGGACATGCAGGGCGTGATCAACGCCAAGGTGATCTCCAAAGGGCGGTACGGCCGCACCCGGGAGATCAAGGTCGTACTCGACCCACCCCTCGTGGAGAAGATCAAGCGGATCCTGGCCGACAACTATTTCCTGGACAGCCTCGGCCGGTTCGCGGAGTAGGGGGGACGAGCGCGTGAAACACCAGGGCAGCCGGCGATGCGGGGGGACCGTCACCTGACCTACACGCCCTACATGGGTAAGCCCAACCGGCTCAGGCGGGCCTGGGCCGGGGGACCGTCACCTGGCCTACACACCCGACCGGCCCCTCCAGGGGAGAGGAATAAGAAGCCTGCGGCCAAGCAGGAGCATGGACAAGAAGGCTGCCGTCGAGCGGCTGCTGGCGCGGGGAGTGTTGGTCACGCCGGAGGTGCTGTCCCAGCTGACCGAGGACCAGGTCGAGCAGGTGGGTGGGGAGGGGGCGGTGGTGACGGCTGTGCCTGCTGGCCCGGTGGTGGAGCTGCCGGCTGAGCAGGCCAGCCTGACGGTTGCGGATGTGGTGGGATTCTACCGGGAAAAGTACGACCGCCTCCGGGACCTCCTGCTCCAGCGGGTAGAACCCATCTCCGTCAGCCACACCGGGAAGGTGTTCCAGGCGGTGGCGCTGATCCTCATGGTGCGGGAGGCCGCCCTCCAGGGGTTCGTTGGCGAGGACCCCACCGGCACCGTGGAGGTCGTGTGCAAGGACCGGCCCGAGCCCAAGGATGTGGTGGGGGTCAGGGGATATATGAGGGAGGGGAAGGTGGTGGCGAGCGAGCTCGTCTGGCCAGACGTTCCCCTCCCCAAGGGAGGGAAACGGGGCGTGGTGGAGCTGGGCCCTGCGGGGGTGCGGGTGGGGCGCTGGCCTGCGGTCGCCGTTGCCCGCGCGCCTGCGCGGGTCCGGGCCGCCGACCTGGAGATCCTGGCCTGCCGGGGGGAAGGCCCTCCTGAGGAGTGGCTGCGGAAGCGGTGCCTGCCCGGCCCGCCGCGGGCAACAGCAAACCCCTACGTGCTCACCAGGGTCCCCGATGTGCTCTGGGTCCAGGGCCGGGAGGAGGGGAGCAAGATCTACAAAGGGGTCATGATCGTGCAGACCAGGGAGGGGCAGGGAGCCCGGGTGGATCTGGAGCAGGGGTCGGTCGTGTTCTCTGCCCCAGGGCAAGAAGATGGGGGGAGAACTACTGCTGTTCTGAGAAAGGAAGGTCCGCCAAAATAACATTGTTATGAGCAGTGTCCGCAGGTAAAAATAACAGTGTTATTTCTGGGGAGCGCTACCTGACTATTACGGCGTTATGTCTCGTTCCACATAACACTGTTATAGAACAGTGTTATAGTCCCATGACATAACGGTGTTATACTCATCCCAGGCCAAAGAGGGTGGCGGCCAGGCTGAAGAGTATGATGGGCACCATCAAGCAGCCCATAGCATGGGTCCGGCGCACCCCCACAAGCGGCGGGAGCAACCCCAGGCCAGTGGCGGTGAGAAGGACGAGCAGGCCGGAGGCCCCTGTCAGGACGATGGTCAGCCCCACCATCAGGATCAGGGCAACCCCTGCGAGGAGGGCGTACGGAACGCGGGCAGCCGCCCGGCAGAAGACCCGGGCGAGGCCGAGGGTGAGGGGGACGCCGACCCCGACTGCGAAGCACGCTGCACCCACCAGCAGGACCACATCCCACCAGACCAGGCTTCCCACCAGCTGGTGGATGGCGGCTGCGGTCCCGCTTCGCACCTTGCCGATGAGGTAGAGGGCCAGGAGCGAGAACAACGCCGAGATCGTGCTGATGCCCCCAGCAGCAACCAGGTATTCCCGCAGGCTTCGGCTGCGGGTCGCCTCCTGCACTAGGACACCGGCTTCCGAGGGGCCGATCCCGGGGAGGAGGCCGACCACGAGGCCTGAAGCGAATCCCTTCACCGTGCCCCAGCAGACCACGCGCCGCTCGAGCGGCGGCATCCAGGTGTGCTGGGGCGGCAAGTGCACGCGCGCCTGCAGGCTCAGAAGCAGGGAGCTGACCCCGAACAGCCCCCCCAACAGGGGGAAGAGGGTATGGGGGGAGGCAAAGGCCGATCGGAAGGTGAGCATGCCCAGCACGCCGGTGAGGAGGAAGATGCCGGCCCCCCAGGGACGGCCCCATCCCCGCTCTCCCCAGACCAGGAACCCGGCGACCGCCAGGAGGAGGTAGGGGATGCCGGGACTGATGGCGGCGTAGAGGTGGGGAAGGAGGAACAGCAGGGGGGCGAACAGGAGGATCGCCAGGACCGCCACCCCCACCCCGCCGACCACGGAGAGGAGGACCGCCTCGTAGCCTCGGCCTTCGAGCAGGTAGCGGTGGCCGGGGAGGAGGGAACGGGCTGCCCCCCCTTCAGGGGCGCCGAGGAACACAGAAGGAATGAAGTTCACGAACGTGTTCGTGAGGGTCATGGTGACGATCAGGAGCATGGCTTCGGTGGGGACGAAGGCCAGGAGCGCCCCCGCGGACACGAAAAGGGCGGCCAGGGTGTTGGGATGGACGCCGGGGGTCAGGCCGGCGACCACGCCTGCGCCCACACCCAGGAGGGCGAACACCACCACGGAAAAGGGATCGAGCGTGCGCCTCACCCTCCCTCGAGGCGGTCCAGAACGACCTGCAGCTCGCCTTCATAGCGGCCCACCTTGCCGCGCGCGCAGGTGGTGGAGGTGAGGTTCAGGCGCTGGCGGAAGGCCACCACGGAAATCGGCCTGCCGTCGTTGAGCGTGAAGAAGGTATGGTTGCCCCGGACAACATGCTTTGTCACCGTGCCGCAGACCAGCACGGTCTTGCCTTGGTCCTCGGGGCCGATGTCGGCGATGGCGGCGCTGAACGGGCGGGGATGTTCAGCCACGACCACCATGGTGGTCAGGCCGCCGCCAGCCAGGATGAGCGCGGCCGCGAGGAGCCGGCGATCCTCCATGGGGGAATCTTGGGGTGCGTGCTAATTAAGCAGGCTGGTTGGGGCGCAGCCTCCCGCCACTGCGGGAGCTGGCGAACCTGCCTTTGGTGATCTCACCTTCCGTCATGTGAACGCTTCTGGCTGTCGGCACGAGGGATTGGCAGGGCATGCTCCTGGTATGAACATCCACCCTCCTTCATTTCCTGTGGAGACACCCCTTCATTTCCCCTGGAACCAGGAGGATGAAGGTAGGAGAAGGGAGGTTCCCTCAGGAATGAAGGTCTTTCCCTCCCAGCTGCCAGAGGATATAACACCGTTATAGGAAATCAAGCGCTTAACGAGATCTGCTCCACTGGCAGAAAAATGGCAGTTTCCCGAAACGTCATTGGCGCCATACGGATAAATGGGAGGATCCCCCGCAGCCCACCAAATAACAGTGTAATATCCCCACAGACATAACAGCGTAATACTCCAGAGAGTCCACCGTAATACTCCAGAGAACCTCCCTGTACGGGCAGGTGTTTTTGGAGGCTGAGCACCCCCATACGGAAACGTTTCCCCGCAGGAGCGAAGAAGGGAAATATAACAGTGTTATGCTCTGTTATGCTGAAGTGCGAGTCCAGATATATAACAGTGTGCTATTTCTTCATGGGTGGAGGTCCACCGATCCACCATAACAGCGTTATTCTTGGTGGGTATTCACCCGCCATATAACAGCGTTATCCATCAGTTCACGAGCAGCCGTTCTCCTGCCCCCTTCCGCGAGGCGAACAGGAGCCGCCCCCCGCAGGTGCACGCCCCCAGCAGGGGCGGGGAGGCAAAGTACCCGGCGCACTTCTCGCAGGTGAACCCGGTGAGGTCAGCTGCGGCAATCTCGGGCGCAGCCACCACCTGGGCAGCTGCATGGTGCCGAATGCTCTCCATGATGCCCATCTGCCGGCCGTTCCCCAGCAGCTCGGACTTGCTGATGTTCAGGGCGGCAAAGATCCGCTCCAAGGGGGGGAGCAGCTGGTTCTCGATGTAGTAGGAGGAGTCGATCTGCAAGCCCTTCTCCAGGACATAGGTCGGGTCCTCGGCCCGCTTCGACAGCAGCTCAGTCCCCTTCACGATCACGTACGGCACCCGGTCCCCCAGGCCCGGGGCCTCGTCCGGCGAGCGTACCTGCATCTTCTTCACGAGCTCGATGTGCGGCTGCATGCCCACGTAGTTCGCGGGCATCTTGGTCATGGTCTTGGTCACCACGAGCTTCTGCAGGGGGATCTTCCCCGTCACCAGGTCCCCCACGATGTCCTTGAAGTGCTGGACCGCCACCTTGATGTCGTTCTTCTTCAGCACCAGGTCGATCACGTCCCCGATCGTGTCCGAAACCAGGTCGCACCAGTCCCGCCGGACCGTCTCGATGCCCTTGGTCTCGATCTCCTCCTCCCAGGCCAGCTTCCCGTCCTTCTCGGCCTGGACGAACCTCCAGGCTGCGTAGCGTTTCTTGGTGAGCGGCAGGAACCGCTTGAAGACCTTCTCGAACTCGAGCTCCATGATCCCCGGCAGCTCCTTGCTGAGGGTCTTGGCGAGGTCAGCCCCCTTGGCGGCGAGCTGCTCCATGTCCTCCTCGGGGATCACCACGAACACCGAATCCGTGTCCCCGTACACCACCCGGTAGCCATGCTTGGTCTGGATGGTGTCCGCGGTCTTCCTGATGATCTCCCGGCCGTAGGAGGTGACGGAGTTCGCCACGTTGATGTCGAACACCCGGGCCCGGGAGTAACCCAGGTAGCCGTAGAAGGCGTTCGCCAGGATCTTGAGCGCCCACTGCTTCGCGTAGAGCACCCGCCGCTTGTCGCCCTCGGCGCGCCTGAGCTTCTTCTTCACGGCTGCCCGTTCGTTCATGAGCTGCTCCAGGACCCGCGGGACGATGCCCTTCCTGATGGCGGGCGCCAGGAACTTCGCCCCGGACGGGGAGACGATCTCCCCCTCCGGGGAGAGGGTGGTGGGGCAAATGTTGAACGACCGGATGATGGAGGGATACATGCTTTTGAAGTCCAGCACGACCACGTTGGCGTGGAGCTTCTTGTCCGGCTCGATCACGTACCCCCCGACGAGGTGCTGCTCCTTCTCCGCGTCCCGCGCCGCGACCTGGCGGTCCTCGGGTTTGCAGGGGAAGACAAACCCCTCCCGGTTGAACTCCCGCAGGAGGATGTTCTCGATCCGGGCAGTCTCCCCCCCTTCCAGCGTGTCCTGGAGGAGGGTCCCGGCGACCTTGGCGATGGCTATGTACTTGTCGAGCAGCTGGAGCTGCTCCACGAGCTCCAGGGCCAGTTCCGCGTCCTTCCTGGCGTAGGCGACCAGCAGGTTGTAGCCCTCGTTCCCCCCCTTCCACAGTTTCTCAATCTCGGAATGCTTGACCTTCTCCTTGTGCTTGCCCAGGAGCTTGCCGGACACGAAGTCCAGCGAGTAGCGCTGCAGGGAGAAATCCTTCTTGACGATCTCAAACGAGTCCACGATGACCCGCCCGGTCACGGTGCCCTTGAACCGGTTCCCCACCTTGCGCGCGACCGCATACTTGGTGGCGCACCGCCCGAACAGGGGCTTGACGCCCGTGGCCCGCATGCGGTCCAGGATGTACGGGAGGTCGAAGTTGTTGATGTTGAAGCCCGTCAGCACGTCAGGGTCATACCCCTGGACGATCCCGATGAACTCCTGCAGCATCTCGGCTTCGGTGTCGCTCACCCGCACCCCCTCCCCGGGCCTGGTGGACAGCACCAGGCTGGCCGCGCCCTGGTAGGCGGGGGAAAAGGCCAGGGCGATCATGATCACCGGGTCCTTGCCAGCCTCGGGCACCCGCCCGGCCTGGGTGGCGACGCATTCGATGTCCACCGCCAGGGTCTTCCGGGGCGCGTCCACTTCCTTCTCGACAGCCGTGATCCCCTTCACCCGCAGGGCCTTGTCCACAAGGACCGTGACCGTAGTCGTCCCCTCCCCCTCCGCAGC
>JACQOD010000108.1 GCA_016202725.1 Candidatus Aenigmatarchaeota archaeon
GGGCCAAGTCGTCCACCTCATCCAGGGGCTTGTCCTCGCGGATCCGCACCACCCGGGGGAAGCGGAGGGCCCAGCCGCTGGCATACGTGGGGCTCTGCTGGATCTCCTCGTAGGCCACCTCCACCACGATCTTCGGCCGGAGGACCACCTCGCTCCCGCGCGTGGCAAGGATAGCGGGCTTCAGCAGGCGGGTCAGTTCCGCGAAGGTCACGCCCTCGCCCTTCTCCTTGATGCCGGTCCCGATCATCCCGCAGGCCCGGAACCCTTCGGGAGTCCGGCAGCCCAGGACCAGGGAGCCGAGCCAGCCCGTGCGCTTCCCGGTTCCCCAGGTCCCGCCAATAATGGCGAGGTCCAGGTGCTCCAGGGTGGGCTTGACCTTCAGCCAGTAGCCCACCCTCCTCCCCGGCTGGTAGGACGCGTCCAGGTTCTTGATCATCACGCCCTCCTGGCCCGCGTCCAGGGCCTGCTGGTAGAACTGTTCAGCCTCCGCGGGGCCGGAGGGGCGCAGCTGCTGCGCGAGTTGCAGCCTGCCAGGCAGGGGCCGCACGCTCTTCTCCAACAGCCTGCGCCGCTCCTCTTGCGTAACCTTGAAGAGCGTCCTCCCCTCCAGGAGGGTGATGTCGAAGAGGTTCACCTGCACCGGGATGGCCGCCGCGATCTTCTCGATGTCGTACTTCCGCTTGATCCGCTGCGACAAGTCCTGGAAGGGCAGGGGCTTCCCCCGGAAGGCGAGCATCTCGCCCTCCACGATGACCTGCCTCGGCAGCAGCGCAGCGCGCGCCCAGTCCGCCACTTCCGGAAACTGGCGGGTGATGTCCTCCAGCCGGCGGGTGAACAGCCAGATGTCCTGGCCGCGCTTGTGGATCGCCACCCGGGCTCCATCGTACTTCCACTCCAGCACCGCCCGCGGATAGGCCTTGAGCCCTTCCTCGAGGGAAGGCACCCGCTCCGCCAGCAGGAGATGGTAGGGCTTGCCTACCTCCAGGCCGACCTCTTCCAAGCCCGGCAAGCCCCGCTCCTTGGCGATGACCGACACTTCTCCGTAGTCGGAGCGGAGGAACCAGGCCCACTCCACCGCCTGGATCGCCCGCTCCTTCTCCTCGGGGAGGAAGAAGGCCACTGCAATCGCATCCCTGATGACGCCCTCCGCCACGCCCACCCGCATGGTGCCGAGCACGGTCCTGACCACATATTTCGCCTCCGCAGGAGAAGCGAAGGACAGCAGCTCCGCCACCAGGGCCAATTTCCGCTCGACGGCGCCGTGGCCCTCCACCCCGGCGACGGCCTGGAGGTTCTCGAACACCTGCTCCACGCTGAGCTTCCGAGCAGCGAGCGTGGTCTGCTTGCGGGCGAGCCGCTCGGCCACGAGGCCGAGGTCGCCTTCGCGCTTGAAGAGGTCCGCGACCTTCTCTTCGGCGTGGCCCGCGGCCTGGGCGAGGGCCTTCACCATGAGCTGGTTCGCGATGCCCAGTTCGCGCTGGTCCCACGCGGGGAAGACGGTCCCCTGCACCAGCAGGGTCACCTGCCTGAGCAGGGAGCCGGGAATCTCCCGGAGGAGGGCGGAAACCGCCTCCACCTTCTGCAGGCGCGAGGGCGTCTGCTCCAGCAGGGCATAGGCTTCCGCGAGCCGGGCATACTGCATGGAAAGGCGTTGGCGCGCGAATTAATTAAGGGCGAACCACAGCATAACGTGAACCGTCTTCAAGACCTCGGACGAGGAGATGAGGCCATTGCGCATCCGCAGGCATTCGCTTATCCGCAATGGGATTTCGCCACCAGCTCGGGGAAATGGACAGTTTTTGCGGTCACGCCTAACTGCCGGACCCGGTGCCGGGGAGGTACGTGTTGAGCTGCAAACGCATGCCATCGTTTCCAAAAAAGAGGGAACAATGAAACCAGCAGCAAGAGCTGCGGTATGCAATGAGCTAAACGCGGGCTTCCCAACCCCCGCCGCCACGGCGCCGATGTGCAACAAACCCAGCCGGCTTTGTTGCCGCAGCGGGTTCTTGGGCCTTCGTTGCCCGCTGGACCCCGGCTTCTCCCCGGCAATGCGCTCATGGTTTTTTCAACAAAGCCAACCCGGCCGGTTTTGGGACATAACTGCCAATCACCATCGGTTTTCAAAATCAGTGTGCGTGGGCAACAAAAAACGTGTATTCCTATGCCAAGAAGGCTTATGATGTCGTTTTTCAATTCACACTCTTCCACAGAAAGTATCCCGCTCTGCAAAA
>JACQOD010000110.1 GCA_016202725.1 Candidatus Aenigmatarchaeota archaeon
ATGGAGAAGAAGGCAACCGAGAGGAGCACGCTGAAGGTGAGCCACCTCGAGCCTGCCCCCCTACCATCCATGAAGAACGTTTGAACTCTTCCTTAAAAAACCGTATGTGTTTAGCTCACTACACACCGCAGGCTCTCTTGGTTCTGATTCCATTGTTCCCACCTTTTGGAAACCGATGGCATGCGTTTTACAGCTAAACACGTACAAAAAACCGTTTGGGGGATCGAGGATCGTGAAATCTTGGTTGGCCCTTGCCTTATGAAGGCGGGGGAGGTGGCCCGAGATGCATCCTTCCCCGGCAGGGAGGGCGGGTTGGAGTTGCGGTAGGAGGACCAGTTGAACCGGTGTATGTGTGTAGCTCAAAAATGCCCTGCATGTCGCAGCGTAGCGGTTCCAGTTTTTTTCCAGGACCACCACCCAGAATGCATCGCCAATAAGCCTCCCAACCAGCTACACATGTACGAACCGGTGAAGGACGCGGGTGCAACGCTCAAGATGCGGCGGATCGGCCGCGCTTTCTGGACTACCCATTCACCGGGCAGGAGCCACGCCCCGCCGCTGGAGGTGGATGAGCGCCTTCTGGAGGAGGGAGCGGGCGTTATGGAAGGTGACCTGACGCAGGGCTTCTGGGGGAGCAAGCCAGAGGAACCCCTGGTGCTCGAAGGAGATCTGGACCTCGTGCTGGTCGGTTTCGCCCAGGAAGTAGACCACGGTCTTGCGGATGGTTTTCCCGTCCTGGCGGAAGTAGTACTGCACGCTTTCCCGGAAGCCCGGGAGCAGGCGGACCCGCGTGATCCCGGTCTCTTCCCTCACCTCCCGGAGGGCGGCCTGCTGCTCGGTTTCTCCTTTTTCCAGCTTGCCCTTGGGGAAGTCCCAGTGGCCGGCCGGGTAGTGGAGGAGGAGGAACTGTAAGGGCATCCGGTAGAGCAGCACGCCCGCTGACTTTTCAATCGCCATGCCCCTTCTTGGGGGGAGGGGAAGAAAACCCTTTCGGTGCGCGCGAGGTCGGCAGATGGCGTCACCGGAAGACCATGCCCTACCACCCGCGGCGACCGGCGCTCAGTGTCCCCCCGGCTGCGGCCCGGGAAGGTTCAGACGCCCGGCAGGAACTTCCCGAGCTGGTCACGGGCCTGCTCCCGCTTGTCCTGGTGGTCCTGGAGGAAGGCCGCCAGGCGCTCGCAGACGAGCTGCTTCAGCTCCCCGGTCAGCAGGCGGCCTGACCGGTACTCCTCCTCCACCTGCCGGAGGGCGCGGTCGTCCGGCTCCATTCCATACCGCAGGATCTGGAAGGCGACATCCACTTCAGGGACGCCCCCCTTCTCCCTATGCTCCTGCACGCTCCCCCTTCCCCCTGAGAAGGCGTGCTTCATCACCTTCTCTTTGGCCTGCGCGGGGGTGTCGGTGAGGGCGATGTAGGAGAGGGGGTCAGAGGAGGACATCTTCCCGCCCTTCAGGCCGGGGAGGAAGGTATGGTAGGTGGAGGCAGGGGGCAGGAAGTCGTACTCCCCGCTCTTGGTGAAGCGGGAGGCGACATCCCGCGCGAAGCGGAGGTGGGGGCTCTGGTCCGCCCCTACCGGGACCACGACTGGCACCTTCCCGTGGAACTCGGGGAGCATGGGATGGAGGATGTCCGCCACCTGATGAAGGACAGAAGTCAGCTTGCCGGGGGTGAGCTCGCCATAGATGGCCTGGAGCTCGTTCATGGTGGTCTTCCGGGCCGCGAGCGCGGCGAGGCGGTGGTAGGCGTTCGCCTTGTCCCCCGCGGGGGAGCGGGCGCTCTGGAAGTAGATTTCACAGCCTGTAGGCTTGAGCCCCAGGGCGATGTAGTTCAGGAGGTACTCCTCGATGGCGATCTTCCGGAGGTCGGGAAGGGAGGCCAGGCGCATGTGGTAGGCCTCCACGTCCGCGACCACGATGACCAGCCTGGCTCCGTGCTGCTGGTAGAAGACCATCTGGTCCGCCAGGAGCTTGTGGCCGAGGTGGAACTTGCCCGAGGGCATGAGCCCGGTGAGCATGACCATGCCCTGCCTGCGGCGCAGGCGTTCCGCCACCGGGCCGTAGTCCACCTGGCCGAAGACGATGCCGCGGCGCATGAGGAGGTGCGGCTTCGGAAGGCGCTTCAGGAAGGGGGCGAAGGGGGCGATCCCGAACTCCTTCATGAGGCGGCCGTAGTCCTTGACCTCCCCCCCGATCCAGGGATCGATCCCCGCGAGCATGCCTATAGTTGGGGGGAGGGGTATATATCCCTCGGAAGCGCCCTCGTGCGCCTTTTCGTTCTATGAAAATATATTTCCAAATAGAACTATTCCATGAGCGCGGTGGAGGCTTTATAAGTTCCACCGCCCATAGCAGGGGGAGGTGCCCCCATGGCCCCGGCTGTCTTCATCAATCCCCGCGTCCTCGCAGGATCCCTGATCCCCTCCGCCGTGGAGGAATACCACAAGGAGGTTTCTGGCTATCTCATCGGGCGGGGCCGGGCAGGCAAGCTCACCATCCTGTCGGCCTATCCCCTCCTGGCCGACTCCCGGAAGCCCACCTCCGTGGCGCATGGCAATCTCTCCGCGGTCGGGCGGGTCCAGGGGGTCATGGACACCCTCCATCTCAGCCTGGTGGGGGGGTTCCACTCCCACCCGGACGGGCCCAACCGCCTGTCCAAATCGGATCTCGAGTTCATCCGGGAGGCCATGGCCGAGCGGGGCCAGCAGCGGTGGCTGGAGGTGCTCCTGGCGGTGCGGAAGAAGGACTACCAGCGCCCCCACGAGCCCGGCTGGGATCTGGAAAGGCAGGGACAGCAGCTGGAGCTGCAGCTCAGGCCAGACCCCTGGACCGCCTACCTGGTCACCCTGACCGGCCACTGGGTCCTGCCCGAAGGCAAGCCCGCGCCGGCCCGGCTGGCGACGCGCGTGCTGGCGAAGTAGGGGAACTCCACTCGCGTCAGTTCTTGCACCTTTCCGGGAGTTGCACCAGACACCCTCCCACGCAAACCCCGCACACCGATATAAACCTCCCCGGGAAGGATTCCCATGGACTTCCAGGGGACGGTCCTGCAGGGCACGGGTGAGGGGGCGCGCTACGTTGCGCTTTACCAGTCTGCCTTCCTCAGGGAGCTGGGATTCGAGGCCTTCCCGGGCACGCTGAACCTGCGGGTCAAGCCTGCCTCCCGGCTCCCGGCAGGGACGCCTATCGCTCCCCCGGAGGCGGGGCTCTTCCCGCTGGCCTGCACCGAGGTCATCATCAACGGCAAGGTCCGCGGAGCCGTCATCCGCCCGCAGGCCACCCGCCATCCCCCCGAGATCGTGGAGGTCATCGCGCCCCTCAATTTGCGGGACTACTTCGGGCTCCGGGACGGGGATGTGGTGCGGGTGCGTATCTGGGGGGCTGCCCGTGAAGGAGGACAGCATGGCCACTGAACGCATCGGCATCGTTGCCACCCGATTCCATCCCGAGATCATGGACCCCATGCTGGAGGAGGCCCTCGCCAAGGCCAAGGAACTGGGCGTGACGGTCACCAAGGTCTGCAGGGTGCCCGGGTCCTTTGACCTGCCCCTGCTGGCGCAGCAGCTGCTCCGGCGGGAGGATGTGGACGGGGTGGTGACCTTGGGGGCGCTGGTGACCGGGGAGACCGATCATGACCAGCTCATTGCCTATGCAGCGGCAGAGGCGCTCACCCGCCTGTCGCTGGAGTACAAGAAGCCGGTCACCCTGGGGATCACCGGACCCCAGCAGACCTACGAGCAGGCCGTCGCCCGCATTCCTCGCGCCGGGGAGATTGTCGAATCCTGTGTCCACATGATCCGCGAGCTGCGCGACCTATGATTCTTAACGCGTGTGCGCTATAGCTCATGATGAGGAACAAGAAGCCGATATCCTCGCTGTGCGGTACCCTGAAACGCTTTCCACTTACCGACCTGCGGGATAAGCAGGACCGTGAGATGTAGGCAATCACCTCGTAACCTGCCGGCTCCGCACCTGCTCCAGGAG
>JACQOD010000115.1 GCA_016202725.1 Candidatus Aenigmatarchaeota archaeon
CTCTCTGGCGGTGGGGGGGGTGGGTTGGGGGGGCTTCCGCAGCTTGCTCCATGGCCGGGGCCACGGAATCGCCCGCGAGTTTCCGGGCCATCACACCACCCCCATCGCGGCGAGGCCCGCGGTGAACCCGCCGAGCACGGCGATCGTGACCAGGACGACCTGGTAGGGCACCAGCACCCTGCCCCGGAGGGCCTTGAGGGCGTGGTGCAGCCGGAAGGCCAGCAGGGTGAGGGGGATCCCCAGGACCGTGCCCGCCAGCAGGCGGTCGACCCCCAGGAAGGTCCCGACCGAGAGCAGGCCGCCGAGAGCGAACGAGGCCAGGGTGGAGAGGATGATGCCTGCCGTCAGCAGGGCCGTTTGCCCCGGGAGGAAGGCCCTGCCTCCCCTCCGCTTGCGCAGGGAGCGGTCGAACCAGAGGGCCATGGAGAGGAAGAGCGCCCCCACGAAGACGCCTGCCAGGAGGTCGTCCACGCCGGCCATGCGGGTCGTGGCGACGGCGGCCCCGGTGGCGGCCACGCAGAGCGGGCAGTGCGCCCGCGCGCTCCCCGCGAGGGAGAAGAAAAAAACCCCGGCCAGCGGGAGGGCGGGTTTCATCCGCATCCCCCCTGCTGGGCCGGGAGCCCCACGAGCGTGGGGTTCAAGCCAGCCCTGCTCAGTTCCTTGGCCACCTTCGGGCCGGGGAAGAACAGGGCCTTCCACTGCTCAAGCTCGTCCAGAATTTCCTCGTCGGTGTAGTCGGTGTTCTGGATGAGCCACTTCGTCATCCCGCTGAAGGAAATGTTGTGCGCGCAGCCGCACAGCAGGTTCCCGTCCTGGCCTGCGAAGCCGAGTTCGCCGATCCCGCAGCAGAACTCGCACGCCGTCTCAGGGGTCATCCCGATCCGGATGTAGCGGGCGAGATCCTCGCCCTGCAGGGTGATGGACCGGTGGTAGCCTACCAAGGCTTGCAAGCTCTGGTCCACCTGGTCGAATGATACCCCCGCCGCAGCCCCATAGGGGGGCGTGCCTTCGGGAATGATCTCCTCGGCCAGGGACTGGGCGCGAGCCTGGTCAGCGTTGGACGCCTGCGGGGTCGAGGGTACGGGGACCGACGCAGGCTGCTGCGCGGCCAGGCCAGTGCCTGCTGGCGGGGTTCCTATGCCTGCCAGCAGGACCTGGTTCGCGACGAGGAGGACAGCCACCAGGGCGAGGGCCCCGTACAGGAAGGCGCCCATGTTAGCACCCTCCCTGCTGCTGGGGCAGGCCGGCCGGTATAGTATTGGAGGGGGCCGGCGATCCGCCGTGGTGGGCTGCCATCATCTCGTCGTACGTTGCGTAGCCGGAGTAGGGCCCGCCCGTGGGCGCTGCCGAGACTGCTCCAGTCACACTTCCTGCCTGGTCGCGGATGCTCAGGACCTGGACGGTCTGGAAGATGACCGCCAGGAGCAGGAGCACGACCAGGACTTCCGTGAATGCTTGCCTGTTCATGGCAACCTCCTTAGGTGCTTGAGGCCAGGGTGAAACACCAGATATAAGAAGCGGTGTAACTAGTTTCAGGCTCGATTGCAGTCGGTTTTCCGGGCGAGCGGTATCCTTCGCCGGAACCCGTCAGTCAGGCGAGGAAACTGGTTGCCTTCGGGATGCTGCCGGTGAGGTGTCCGCAAGTGAACACCGGCATGCCCGTGGACGCGGCTGCGCTGACAACGGAACCCCCGGGGGGAAACCGCATCCCTTCCGACCTGCAGTCAGGATGCAGCGATAGCCCAATTGTACACGCTCGCGCCCACCCATCCCAGGATGAAGCCGCCGACCACGAGACCGAAGGACATGCCGCCCAGCAGCATCGGGCTGGCGTAGGGGGCGGCGTACATCATGCCCATGAATGAGGGCTGTCCCAGCATGCCGTGCCAGCCCAGCCCAATCGCCGAGAGCGCCAGGCCCAGGATGCCGCCGGTCAGGGCCATGCCCATGGGAGAGAGGGGGGCGTATTTTTTCGCCATACGTATGCGTGGGCGAGCGCGCTCATAAAGGAGGGGATCCCGGTTGGGAGGGAATCCCCTGTGCCCCCGAACCCGGCTCAGAGCATTCCACAGAAAGCACGTGTGTAGCTGCACAACGCATGCTATCGGTTTCCAACACGGGGGGAACAATGAAATCACCTGCAAGAGAACCTGCGGTAGGCAATGGGCTGCACACATGCGAAGAGCAAAAAGCCCTGACGCCCTCTCTCCGGTTGGGTGTTGTGCACACAACGATGAACAGTTTACCGCACCCTCCGCTTCGGACGCAGCGGTTGACTCCTTGACCATCGCCGTATGCGGACGCTCTATTTATACCATGCGGCAGGAATAGTGGTATATGCAGGAGGACAGCGAGAAATGGCTGGAGAAGGGCGTGCATGACCTGTCTTCGGCAGAGATCAACCTGAGGGAGAGGGTGTACGATGTCGCCGCGTTCCTTTCCCACCAGGCGGCAGAGAAGGCGCTCAAGGCCATCCTCATCGCGAGGGACGGCAGGCTCTGGAAGATTCACGACTTGATGAAGCTCTGCGAAAGCGTCAAGGCGCCGAAAGGAATCGCCTCCCTCTGTGAGAAGCTGAACCCGCACTACCTGGCTTCCCGCTATGTGCTGGACGTTGCCTATGCCGAGGATGACGCATCCGAGGCGCTGCAAGAACCGAAGGAGGTCGTGCGATGGGCAAAGGAAGAGCTCCTGACATTGAGAAGATCGTGAAGCAGGTGAAGGCATTCAAGGAACGGAGTAGGAAACGGTTCGGGATAGAAAAAATGTATGTGTTTAGCTCATCGAACACCGCAGGTTCTCTTGCTTCTGATTTCATTGTTCCCTCCTTGTTGGAAACCGATAGCATGCGTTTGGCAGCTAAACACGTACGAAAAAATCATCATTTTCGGGTCGGCGTCCAGGGGAACCATGGGCGAGCACAGCGATGTCGATTTGATTCTCGTCAGCAGCGCCTTCGAGGGGAAGAGTTTCTTCAAGCGGTCCCTGGGATTATACTCCTACTGGAAGTCAGCATACCCTGTCGACTTCATTTGCCTCACGGGGAGGGAGTTTGAGAGGATGCGGAAGGGCGTCTCCATTGTGAGCGAAGCCCTGCGGGAAGGCATAGCGGTCTGAGCACCTTACCGGCAGTTGCCAACGGGCCACCCAAGCCAACTGGCCGATGTCAAGCCTGGGACGCAGTCCGGGAATGAAAGGCGTTGGCAAGAGCGAACCAAAGACGCGCGTATAACCCATCTTCTCAATAAGTAAACTACCCGCCGCTGCAGCGGCGGGCGTTTGACGCCAGCTAACCCAGGAACGGCCGGCATTCCTTCGCCCGTGATGGCGGTCCATCCCCGCGACCCCGCGCGCTGCTGCTGGCGCCGCCCTGCATCTGGGGGCCAAGGCCTGCGGGGTTCCGGCGGCGCGGGGCCTACACACGTACTACTCTTCAAACCTCCCGCACGCGTCAGTGCTGCCGCAGCACGACCATGTTGCCCATGCCCCGCCTGCGGCGCTCGACCAGGCCCTTGCCCTCGAGCTTGTCCAGCACCCGGGTGACCTTGACCTTGTGCATGCCCGAGCGGTCCACCAGCTCGTGCTGGAACAGCAGGCCCTGGGCCCGGGCGATGAGGTCGTAGATGGCCTTCTCGTCCGCGTCCAGGCCCTCGACCACCTGCTGGCGCTCCTCGGAATGTGCAGGAGAGGGAGCGGCAGGGCTGGGCGGAGCGGTAGCGGACGTCGCGGAAGCGGCAAGGACTGGCACCCTTCGCACGATCAGGACCACCCCGAGGACCCCGAGGGCAGCGCTCAGCCCCAGGCCAGCCCAGGTCTCGGTGGGCAGCTCGCGCTTGAAGGGGCATACCGCCTCGGGCAAGTTGCAATCCTTGTGGAGCTCCTCGTTGAGGCCAATGATCCGGAAGCCGCCCGTCAGCAGCACGGCCGCCAATGCGGCTGCCACGAGGATCATGAGGATCCCGACGGGATTGAACTGGCGCATGGCCTTCCTCTGCATCATATATCAGATTCTGATATATAA
>JACQOD010000111.1 GCA_016202725.1 Candidatus Aenigmatarchaeota archaeon
CCCGAGCTGGGGGCGAAATCCCATTGCGGATAAGCGAATGCCTGCGGATGCGCAATGGCATCATCTCCTCGTCCGAGGTCTTGAAGACGGTTCACGTTATGCTGCGGTTCGCCCTAAGCGGTCGAACAGGATGACGCGGCGGCTGTGCAGATGCCCCCAAACGTCCGCGGCAACAGTATCGTCACTCGAGCTGTCGCTGGGCATGTCTACAGGCTATTCGTCGTCTGCTTCCCGCCGCGAAGGACTCTTCGCCAGCGGCGTTCCGAGCTTCTCCAGGGCGACCCCGTCCAGGAAGGACCGCAGGGCCTTTGCCAGCTCCTGCAGGGGGATCCGCACCTGCCCCATCGTGTCGCGATCGCGCAGGGTGACGGTCCGGTCCTGCAGGGTCTGGTGGTCTACCGTGATGCAGGCAGGCCCGCCGATCTCGTCCATGCGCCGGTACATGCGGCCGATCGAGCCGGAGGCGTCGTAGAATACGGAGAAGCCGGCCTGCTGCAGCCGCTGCTTGATCTCCCTCGCCTGGTCAGGCAGACCGTCCTTGTTCACCAGCGGGAAGATGGCGGCGTCAAAGGGCGCGAACCCGCGCGGGAAGCGGATGACCGCTCTCCCCGCCTCCTCCTGAGCGCACACGTCCAGCAGGGCGTAGAGGTTGCGGTCCACGCCCAGGGAGATCTCCAGGACGTGGGGGATGAAGCTCCTCCCGTCCTCGGTGATGGTCATCTTCTCCTTGGAAACCTCCTGGTGGCGCGCGAGGTCGTGGTCCCCCCGGTAGTGCAAGCCACCAACCTCCTTCCAGCCCAGCGAGGGCAGGTCAAGCTCAATGTCCCAGTGGAGGCGGTTGTAGAACGCCCGCTCCTCGGGGGAGAGCTCGCGGAACCGGAAGCGCTCCCGGGGGATTTGGAGGACCTCGAGGAAGAACTCCTGGATCTTCGCCAGGTGGTAGGCGTAGAAGGGGAAGAGGCGGTTGGCAAGCTCCTGGCAGGGGGCGTCCTGCGCTTCCTTCCCCCCGGCGGGGAGGATGCGGAGCTTGTGCTTCGCTACCTCCGCGAAGCGGGGGTGGTCCTGCTTCTCGGGATCGAAGAAGATCTGCAGCTCCGCCTGGGTGAATTCGCGCATCCGCACGAGCGCGTTCCGGGGAGCGATCTCGTTGCGGAAGGCCTTGCCCACCACGGCCAGGCCAAGGGGCAGGCGCTTGCGCGCCACGTCGAACATCTGCCTGAAGTTCACGTAGGCTCCCTGGGCCGTCTCGGGCGTCAGGTAGGCCTGCCTAGCCTCTGCCCCCGTTCCTGCTTTTAGGGGGAAGGTCATGTTCAGGACCCCCACCTCGGCGAGGGCGCCCTTGCACTTGCCGCAGGTGATCTTGTGCTGCCGGATCAGGGCGTCCAGCTCCGCGGGGGGGAGGCCCTCGAACCCCTCCTTGAGCACCCCCTCCACCAGGTGGTCTGCCCGCTCCGTATGCCCGCATTTGGTGCAGCGGACCACCGGATCCACGAAATGCTCCAGGTGGCCGGAGGCCTGGAAGACCTGCTCGGGCATGATCACCGCGGGGGAGATCTCGTAGTAGTATTCATCCAGCCCCAGGAAGAAGGCGCGCCAGGCAGCCTCCCACTTGCGCTTGACCATGGTCCCGATGTGGCCGTAGTCGTACAAGCCCGCGATCGGGGGATAGACCAGGGAGGACGGCCAGAAGAACCCCCGGCGCTTGGCCAGCTCGATGATGTCCATGGTCAGTCCCTGCGGAAGGATCGCTGGGAGAGGGAGCCGCCGACCCGGGGGATCTTCGCCCGGGACCCGACCCACCCCGCAGACCAGCAGCCCCCAGCCATAAATATCCCGCAACCTCCTATATACTATGGCGCGCCTTTTAAAAATGGACCTCCACCTGCATTCCTCCCACTCCTTCGATGCGCGGGCGGAGCCCAAGGCCCTGGTCCTGCAGGCCCGGAAGCAGGGCTTGGACGTGATCGCGGTGACCGACCACGGGACCGTTGCCGGGGCGCTGGCCGCCCGGAAGCTCGCCCCGCAGGGCCTGCAGGTCATCGTCGGCCAGGAAACCAAGACGAAGCAGGGCGACCTCCTGATCCTGGGGGTGGAGGAAGACGCCCCCCAGGGCGAGGACATCCTCAGGACCTGCAGGTGGGCGCGGGAGCGCGGCGGGCTGGTCGTTGTTCCCCATCCCTTCGACCCCTTCCGCCGGCTGGAGGGGCTGGACCGCCTGCGGGGCCTGGTGGACGCGGTCGAGGGGTTCAACCCCAAATGCTTCTTTGCGCGCTCGAACAGGAAGGCCCAGGAGTGGGCTGCCGCCCACAGCCTGCCCGTCCTGGCCAATTCAGATGCGCATCGGGCCGAGGACGTCGGCAAGGCCTACTCCCTCGCGGCAGGGGAGCCGCTGGCAGCCATCCGCGCAGGCAAGGTCAGCATGGCCGGGGGCGGGCATGCCAAGAGCCTGCTGCTGCAGCGGCAGCTCAGGAAGCGGCTGGGCAGAAAGCAGCAGGCATAACACGCTGCCAGGAACCATCGGCGGTGGCAAGCACCTGCAACCATCTTGTCCGCACCCCGCGTAAGGAATCGACAGAAAATAATGAGACCGCTAACATGGTCGAATTGGCCATCGGCAGGGTGAAAAGCCAGGCAGCTCCCGGCAGGGACCAGGGCCCGTTGCAGGGACGCTGCACGGTCAGGGGTGTCCATGC
>JACQOD010000112.1 GCA_016202725.1 Candidatus Aenigmatarchaeota archaeon
CCAGTTCACCGTGGCCTGCACGAACGGCTCCAGGAGGGGATAGGTCACCCGCACCTTCTCCGGCTTCTCGGCTCGCGGCAGGATGACGAAGTACTTCGGCTCCCGCACCGTGAAGGGGGGATAGGAGGGCTTCTCCTGCATCTTCCGCAGCTTCTTCCGGAGGGCGCCCCGCAGTCTGATCGCTTTCATACTCACTCCCGCAAGAAGCCCTCCTCCATGGGGTTGACCCGGATGCCGTCCTTCCCGATCGTGTAGGGGTGGAGCTTGTCCGAATGGTTCGACCCGCGCAGCTTCCACACCTGGAGGAGGCGGTTGAAGGTCCCCTGGATGCGCTCGTAGTACAGCACGACCACGGAGTCGGAGACAAATTCCTCCACCCCGTAGCGCGAGAGCCCCTGGCTCCCGGGGGGGATTTCGGACACCATGATCGCCGAACACTTCAGCCGCCTGAGCATGATCGACAGGGAGAAGATCATCCTTCGCAGCTCTTCCGGATCCCGGATGTGCAGGCCCAGGGCGGAGACCGAGTCGATCACGACCCGCTTGGCCTCGTTCTCCCGGATCCCGGATTCCAGGATCTCGATCACGTCATCCGACCGGTAGGGGTCATACTTGATGTAGGAGAACTTCCCGGTCTTCTCCAGGGAGGCGAAGTCCCACCCGAACTCCTTCATGTTCTCCTTGATGTACTCCGGCGGCTCCTCGAAGGTGAGATAGACTCCATTTTCCTGGTGCCGCTTGAATCCCTGGAAGACGAACTGGGAGCAGAGGGTGGTCTTCCCGGTTCCCGCGGTCCCGGTCAGCAGCATGAGCTGGTTCCGCGGCATCCCCCCGCCCATGAGTTCATCCAGTCCTGGTATGCCGGTCTTGACGCGCTCCATCTCCCTTCCCTGCCCTTATTTGGTTTCCCGGGACTTAAAGCCGCGGGGGGGTGGAAGAAAGGCCGTCTGCGCGCGGTTCTTTTCACCGGCTGCACGCCGCCTTTTTAACCGCTTCCCCCCACTGGTAGGTATGGACCTGGAAGCGCGGAAATTTCGTTCCCTGGTGGAGAAGCTGGCCCGCATCAGGGGCCGACATACTGAACTCGTCACGGTCTACGTCCCTGCGGGCTCCAATCTCCTGGCGGTGATGGACCAGATCCGGACGGAGCAGTCCACGGCCACGAACATCAAGAGCAAGGTCGTCCGCAAGAACGTGCTGGCCGCCCTGGAGAAGATCCTCACCCACTGCCGGAATTACCGGAAGACCCCGGACAACGGCCTGGCCCTGTTCTGCGGGAACGTCTCCGACAAGGAGGGCGTCTCGGACATCCAGCTCTTCGTGGTCTCCCCCCCGGAGGCGGTCCGGGTCCGCATGTACCGCTGCGACCAGTCCTTCATCCTGGATCCCCTCCTGGAGATGGTGGAGGAGAAGGAGATCTACGGCCTCATCGTCCTGGACAAGTCTGAAGCTGACATAGGCCTCCTGAAGGGGAAAAGGGTGGAGTCCCTCAAGCACATCGAGTCCATCGTCCCCGGCAAGACGAAGAAGGGAGGTTGGTCTGCTAATCGCTATGCCCGCATCCGCGAGGGCATGCTGGAGGACTTCCTCAAGAAGGTGGCCGAGCTCGCGAGCGCGGAGTTCCTGGGCATGAAGCACCTGAAGGGCGTCATCATCGGGGGGCCGGGCCCGATCAAGGAGGACTTCGCCACCAAGGAGGGGCTCAACTATGAAGTCAGGAAGAAGGTCCTCGGCGTGGTGAACACCTCTTATACCGGCTTGTTTGGCCTCCAGGAAATGGTGGAGCGCGGCAAGGACGTGATCGCGCAGGCGACTGCGGTCAAGGAAGCGGACCTGCTCGAGCGCTACTTCGCCGAACTGGCCACCGATGGGCTGGCAGTCTACGGGGTGGAGGCCTCGCTCAAGGCCCTGCGCGCCGGGCAGGTCCAGATCCTGCTCGTCTCGGAGGACTACCTCAAGGCCCACGAGGCCGACGCCGAATCCCTCCTCCAGGAGGCCACGGCCATGAGCACCGCGGTGGAGGTCATCTCCACCGACTCCCCGCGGGGGGCCCAGCTGGCCGAGCTGGGGGGCATGGGCGCCATCCTCCGCTACAAGGGGTAGCGGGAAGAGGCCGTGTGGCGCAGTGCAGCGGCCCATAGCGATCTTCGTACGTGTTTAGCTGCCAAACGCATGCTATCGGTTTCCAAAAAGAGGGAACAAGGAAACCAGAAGCAAGAGAACCTGCGGTGTGCAATGAGCTAAACACATACCGATCTTCAAAGGCCGCCATCCAGCGACTCCGGAAGCCCTTCAGTGCTCCTGACGGCCTTTTTGGCAACCGACGGCGACCGCCACGTATCCCACAGGGCCGCTGGAAGAGGACTCATCCTGCCATCGAGATGTCAGCGCCCTTGCCGCACCTGCCGCCGCAGGTCCGCAATCCGGATGAGCGGCAGCCCGAACTGCTGGCTCAATGCCTGGAGCTCCGGGAAGCGGGCCATGCTGCCATCTTCGCGGAGGACCTCGCAGATCGCTGCTGCGGGGAACAGTCCCGCTGCGCGCGCCAGCGCGATCGCCCCCTCGGTATGCCCCTGCCTCCCCTCCAGGAGACGGGGATGGGCGATCAGGGGAAAGACGTGGCCCGGCCGGTGGAAGTCCTGCGGGACTGCTTTTGGCAGGGCCAATCGCTTGATGGTGGCTGCCCGGTCCTGGGCCGAGATCCCGGTGGTGGTCCCGTGCCTGCTGTCCACTGAGACCGTGAAGGCGCACCCGAGGGGAGAAGTGTTCTCCGCCACCATGGGCGGCAGGCCCAGGGCCCGCGCCCTGGTTGCTTCCAGCGGCACGCAAAGCAGCCCCCGCCCGAACTGGAGCATGAAATTCACCTTCTCCGGCGTGGCATACTGGGCAGCCAGCACCAGGTCGCCCTCGTTCTCCCGGTCCTCCCCGTCCACCAGGACGACTACCCCGCCGCCGCGCAGCCGCGCAACGGCTTCAGGAACGGGGCGCCAGGGCGGGACCTTCATGCGTCCCCTCCTTGTTAGCTGCATGCTGTCCATCCCCTCATGCCCGCTGGACGTCCGCGTCCAGCTCCTGGCGCAGGGCCGCTCCCATATCGCCGCTGTTGAAGTAATCCTTCTTGGACGCCAGGAAGAGCTTGGCCGCGATCAGCCTGGCGACCTTCCCCCGCTTCTCCGGAGGGGCCTGCTGGACCAGGGCATGGGCAAACAGGATCCCGTATTTTGGAGCTTTCCCCTCCCCTTTCAGGTGGCGGAACAGGGCCTTCTCCGCGCCGAGCACCTGGATGGTGGAGGAGGTCAGCTTCGAGAGC
>JACQOD010000017.1 GCA_016202725.1 Candidatus Aenigmatarchaeota archaeon
CCTATAAGCCGCGACCCTCGCACAGGAGAGGGTTCCGGGATAGGCTTTAAAGGTACATGCTCTTGGGGATGCGGCGGAACCGGTTGAAGTGGCAGCTGCAGGTTGCAGCGTTTCCAGTTTTTTACAGGTCAGCGAGTCGTGATGAGTTCTGGCCTTGACCTGATGTGGTAGAGTTCCCTGTTGCCGTCACGCTGGTCCTCCCACAGGATATGCACAGCGCGGTAGGCGGGGAGGAGCTGTGCAGAACCTTGCTGGAGAGGAATTCCTTTAGGCTCTCTCGCGATAACCGGCAGGGAGGAATCCGCCGCATCCGAGGTCAGCCTGATAGGAGAGCGGGGATGGTTGCCAAAATCAGCGAGCTGAAGGTAGTATATTTCCCTGTTCCCGTTCCTGCCGTCCATCCATGCAAGATGAATGTCACTCCCTCCCGAAACAATGGCCGGGAACCAGGACGCCTGCAGGTTAACAGTCAGCCTCCTCTCCGGGATAAGGGTTCCTCCCGAGGGAGCGCGTTTGGTGTAGTAAATCTCAGCGTTGCCGTCCCGGGAATCAGACCAGGCGACGTGGAGGTTGCCGAGGGAGTCGGCCGTTATTGCCGGGAAGGAGGAGTCTGCAGGATCGCTGGTAAGGCGCAGGTCATCAACCAGGGTCGCACCAGAGGAATCGAGCCTGGTGTAATAAATCTCAGCGTTGCCGTCTCTTATGTCTGTCCAGGCGATGTGGAGGCTGCCATTCACGCCAACCGCAAGGGAAGGTTGGAGGGAGGATGCGGGATCGTCGGTCAGGCGGGTTGCCGGCGTGATGTTCGCTCCCTGGGCATCCAGCTTCTGGTGGTAGAGTTCAGGGTTCCCGTCCCGCGAATCCACCCACACCAGGTGGAGGTTGCCCTGCGAATCTTCCCGGAGGCGGGGCCAAAAGGAGTCTGCGGCACTGTCCGTGAGCCGGGTCTCGCCGACCAGGATTCCTCCCAGGGGGTCGAGTTTGGTGTAGTAGATTTCGGAGTTGTCATCCCGCGTGTCCACCCAAACCACATGGATGTTCCCGTCCCCGCCTGCGGCGAGCGAAGGGAACCAGGAGAGGGCAGTATCGTTGGTAAGCCTCGCCGCGGACGAAAAACTGCCGTTCCTGTAGCGTTTCTGGTAGTAGATTTCGGCGTTCCCGTCCCGGGAGTCGGTCCAGGCGAGATGGAGCCTCCCCTCCTTGTCGAAAGCAGCTGAGGGGTACATGGAGTCGGCGGGGTCAGTCGTCACCCTTCTCTCTGCGGCGAATCCGGGAACGCCGTGGACGGAGTCGTTCACCGTTATCACTACTGTTTCGGAATCAGTGAATGCGCCGTCTGTTACAGAGAACGTGACCGCGTATTCCCCGGCATCCTGAAAGGTGGGCGTCCAGACAAACAACCCGCTGAGCGGGTCTAGTGAGACTGCGCTCGGCAGGACAAGGGCTGCATCGGTGAGGAAGGTGAGGGTGTCATTGTCGGCGTCACTGGCGTTCAAGCGGATGGTGAGGGTTTCGTTCTCATTCACGACCTTGTCCCCTATCGGGTCAAGGACAGGAGGCAGGGAAACAATGAAGAGCGTGTTGCTGAGCACAGCCAGTCCTTCCTCCTCCTGGTTGTTGGGAGTGACGGCAACCTCCCAGGTTTCTCCCCGCCGGGTTTCATGGCTTTCCAGGACAAGCGGGTGCTTCCCAGACAGGCCCGCAAGGTAGTGTTCCTGCAGCTGTTCCCGATTGAGGGAACGGTTATGGATGCGGACTTCATCGATCAGGCCGGCAAAGAAGTAGTCAGCCTCTTCAGTCCCGATGAAGGTGGGGAGTTCTGATGGTTTTATTGGCCCTGAAGCTGGCGCGGAGGCATCCTCCAGTCCGTTAACGTATATTCTCAAAGCTGACCCGTCATACGTGGTTGCAATGTGGTACCACGTGCCTGGGATGAGCCGGGCGGAAGAGTAAAGGTCTATATCCACCCCTCCGATGGTGAAGAAAGACAAGACCCGGTTCCCTCCCATGAAATGGTCTGGTTCCGCCACCCTTAGCGCACGCCGGAAATCCCCATTCGTGACCACATTCTGCAAATCGTCTGTTGCATTCGCTTCTCCTCTCCAGTACACCCATGCTTCCAGGGTGAGCGCTTCCGTGGAGTTCAAGGTGCGGTAGTCGGGGATGACAATGTGGTCATCTACGCCGTCGAAACTATAGGATCCTCCCGCCTTTCCGCTGCCTGTCCAGATCGGTCCCCGCAGGCTTCCATTGATTCCAAATGTGGAATAATCCTTGACCGTGGCGTTACTCCCGTCCACGCGGAGATCAAAGGGCATGTTCAGAAGTGCAACGCTCTTCCCATCCACCCTCCAGTCGGTGATCTCGGTTGCAGTGTTCTGGCCATGCACGATCGTGAGGCTGAGGTCTTCAAGGGTGGTGTTTGTGCCGTTTGAAGCGGTGAGCATCGCCTCCTGAATGGACGGGGGGACATTGATGACCGTGATGGTGATGGTTTCCTCATCCGAAAACTGGCCGTCTGTCACGTTGAAGAGGACAGCGTAATTCCCAGCATCATCGAAGGTTGGCGTCCAGGAGAATACTCCTGTGTTTGGAGTAAATGAGAACGGGGAGGGGAGGACGTCTCCTGCGTTGGTCCCGAAGGTGAGGGTGTCGTTGTTGGGGTCCGATGCCTCGAGATCCATCACCAGGGACTGATTCTCATTAACCTCCCTGTCCCCCACGAGTTCCAGGACAGGGCCGGTGGTCAGGATGGTGATCTCCAGAGGCGGGGTCATGTTCGGCTCCGCTCCCGGGGAATCAGGGAAGAATATCGCAAACACCTCGTGGGTCTCGCGGTTTATCGCAGTGGCGTTGATCGTCCAGGTGATCAGGCAGGAATCCCCGTCTCCCATCTCCCCCAGGCAGGCAAGGTGCTGGCGGGTGCGGGGGTTGGGGTCCAGGGAGGAGAAGGGCGTCGCAAGCGGGCTGGTTGGGATGATCCCCTTCAGGGAGGGGGGGATCCCGAAGAACTCCATGATCTCCCTTGCGAGGGCAAGCTTTGTCCCCTGGGGGGAGTCGACCAGCCCGCCGAACTCAAAGGAGGTCCCGATGGTCTTGTACGTGCCTGCAGCATGGGCCACGCCGATGACGTAGTTCTTTGCCGGGTTCCTCAGTATGCTGTACGCAGCAGGGGGGAAGGGAGCAATCCGGTCAATGAACTCGTTCTCTCCCGCATAGGCGAATCCCATCCCCGAAGCGAAGGTTCCCTGCACGCCTTCGACCAGGAAGAGGTCCGCATCCCCGTCTGCGATGCCGTTGATGTTGAAGTAGGGCTTGAGGTTCCGGGGATCGAAATCAAAGGCCCACACATCCCCGCCTTCGAGGTAGAGGTTCCCGCCCCTGTCAAGGAAGTCCACCAGCAGGGCTTCTTCAGGGCTGTGCGGAGGGAAGACGTAGTTGTTGGGATACACCCCCAGCAGGACAAACACGCTCCTGTAGGCGGAAAGGTTATAGCCTGCCAGAGTTGAGGCCCGTTCTCCTGCGTACCCGAGGGCGCTCAGGGTAGCCTGCAACGCCTGCCCGCTCAGTGGCGTGGGCTCAGGCTCCCAGACGAGGAAGTCTGTTCCCGGGGGGTCCAGGATGGCGGTGACGTTCCCGCAGTCCCCGCCCGCGCACGTGACCCTGACGGTGACAGGAAGGGTTTCGTACGTGCTGACGTTGACCGGGGAAGCGGGATCAACCATCTCCGCAAGGAGCGTTGCCCGGGAGGCGGCAAAGGCTGAGCCGCTCCCGCGGGGGATTTTTGAATGACCAGCGTCAAGCGGAAAGGCCGCTGCAAGGGAGGCTGCCGCAAGCGCCGCCATCAGCACCGCCGCCAGGAGGGGTGGCTTGCTCATGCGATCACTTAAACCCAAATTCCAGGCCTATCCCGCCCACAGTTTGTTCATTGTCTTTTGCACAGAATGCTGCCAGTTTATTCTTCCCCAGGGGAACCGTGAGGTCAAGTTGCCACCTGTAGCCGTCTAACGCCGTGTATCCCCCCTCTCCGAGCAGCTGCACATCCCCCATGCTGAAGATCCGGGTTTTCCCCTGAAGGCCGTAATTGATCAGGGGAGGATTGTTTCCAAGGAGGTTCTTGTCTATATTCGCGAATGCCTGGACGTTGGCGTTCTTTCCCTGATACATCGTTGTGGTGAATTGTGCCGATCCTCCCAGGGAACTAAGGCCGGGGCCTTCATGCAACGGGGTGTTGGCCGCGCCCTGAAGCTTGAGGCTGACAGAGGTTCCTTGGCCAAGGGAAAGGCTTTTCTGCGCAGAGGCTCCGATCTCTCCCGCCCGAGGGCCAACCTTCACGTCAATCCCCCCCACCTTCTTGTCGAAGCCCTTGGCGTAGAGGTAGTATCCTGCGGCGGGGAGCAGCAGCGGGGAAGCAGGATATTCCCTCACAAAATCGAAGGCCTTCTGGAAGCTGAAATCAGCGATGAGGCTCATGGCGGCACGCTTGAAGGGGGAATCTTTCCACACCTTCAGCCCTTCGTTCTGGAAGTTCTTCAGGAAATCGCTGGAGACGCTGGTAAGGGTAGGCAGATCTGACTTCAGCGCGCACTCGCTCTGGCCCTTGCAATTAACAATGGCCGGGTGCTGCTCATCAAGGGTTTTCTTCAACGCCTTGCCGGAGAGGGAGAGCGTCACCTCTCCCATGTCCCGCATAAAGTTCTCTATCTCCTTGCTAGGGTCGCTATCTCGACCGCTCTGGAGCCCGAAGGAATCCCTGAAGTTGACTGGGTTGTTGCCCGCATAGGTGTAGGCGTTCCCGAGGTTGGCCCGGTCTGCCCAGGCGCCGAGGGGGTCGGCCTGGAGGAACCGTCCGGTCGAGGGGTCATAGTGGCGGGAACGGTAGTAGTAGAGGCCGCTGTCCCGGTCAATGTCCCTGCCGGTGAAGGCGTAGTCGGTTGCTGCGCCCCGCGCTGAAAGGATCTCCCCGAAGGGGCCGTAGGCAGAGGAGGCAACTTCCTTTCCTGCGGGATCGGTGAGAGAGACCACGCTCCCCAGGGCATCGCCGTGGAAATACGCGGCCGTTGGGTCTGTCTGTGAAAGGATCTCGTCAATCCGCAGGCTGGAGGTGAAGCGCGAAGCCAGTCCGGAGGAGTTGAACTCCATCAGGATGCTGTTCCCGTCGTAGAAGTATTCTTTCAGGCCATTGCTGTCCTGCTTGGCGATCCTCTTGCCCAGGCCGTAGCTGTACTGGTTCGTGCTCCCTCCTGAGAAGGCTATCCCTGCAAGCCTGTTCTCCGGGTCATAGGCGTAGGCGGTGGTTCCTGCGGGAGAGGTTGCGGAGAGGAGGTTGCCGTTGCTGTCATAGGAGTAGGCGGTGGTTCCTGCGGGGGATGTGGAGGACAGGAGGCGGTTCCCCTCATCGTACGTGGAGATAGTCTGCACACCGTTCCTGAGAAGGGAGAGCCTGTTCCCTGCCAGGTCGTAGGTGTAGTTTTCTGCCCACCCCCCGAAGCCAGGCTGCTCGGCCGCGATCAGGCGGTAGAGGGAATCGTACGTGTAGCGTTTCAGTCCGCTGGTCCTGGGAAGGGGAAGGGCGCGCGAGCCCTCTACGACCTGCTTTTTCTGGGTCTCATTCACCCGGTTGCCCACCCGGTCATAGCCATAGCTGCTGTCGGAGAAGATGCTCCCTCCCGTGCGGGTGGCGAGCCTGACCAGCCGGTTGCCCTCATCATACTGGTAGGAAGTAGCCGCGCCGTTGGGATGGGCGAGACCTGTCCGCAGGCCGGCCCCGTTGTAGGAAAAACCGGTCGTCCCTCCCGAGGGATCGGTAATGGCCGCGAGGCGGTCCAGGGGGTCGTAGGCGTACGTGCTCACGGCGCCTGTATGGTCTGCAAGGGAAAGCCTGTTGCCTGAAGCGTCGTAGGAGTAGCGGACAGACCTCCCGTCGCCGGTCCACTCCTCCCGCAGGAGCCTGCCAAGGGGATCGTACTCGTATTCCGCTGCCGCCTGGCCGTCCTGCACGGCAAGGAGGTTGCCTTCGGCATCATAGGAGTAGCTGATCCCAATCCCCGATGGGTAGGCGACAGACGTCAGGCGGTCCAGCCCGTCATATCCGTAGGCGGTACGGTTCCCGTTCCGGTCTGTCCTTTCCATGAGGTTGCCGTTACGGTCGTATTGGTACGTAAGGGCGTTTCCAAGAGGGTCAGTGACGGAAGTCAGCCTGTTCAGCCGGTCCCACGACAAGAGGGTCGTGTGGGCGTTTGGATCGGTTACATTGACGACATTCCCTGCAGGATCATAGCCGTAGGCGATCGCGACCTCCTGGCCGCCAAGGAAGCGCGCCTCGCTGGAAACCCTTCCCAGGGAGTCGAACCGGAGAAGGAGCGCATTCCCTTCGGCATCGGTAATCGTTGCTTCCCTGTTGAGGTCGTCATACTGGTAGGCTGTGGAGTGGTTGAGGGGGGTGATGCGCTCCAGCACCCTCCCCACAGGATCATAGCGAGTTTTCCATGCATGGCCAAGGGCATCTGCGGTGTATACCTGCCTTCCCAGGACATCATAGCCGAATGAAGTGGTGTTTCCCGTCGGATCGGTCACGCGGAGGAGCCTGTTATTGCCGTCATAGGCAAAGGCCGTGGTGAAGCCGCGCTCGTCGGTGATGGAAATCAGGCGGCCTGCGGGGTCATAGGTGGAGCGGGTGCTGTTGCCGGTGGGATCCTCCACCCGGATATCCCGCCCGATCCGGTCAAGGGTGATAGTGGCGGAATTCCCTCTCCTGTCCGTAATGGTTACTTCCCTGTCCATGTCGTCATACTGGTAGGTGGTCAGGTTGCCGGCGGCATCCGTGACCTGCATAATCCTTCCCAATGGATCATAGCGGTAGGCGGCCGGGAAGCCGCGCGGGTTGGTCAGGGTGACCGTGTTCTGGGCGGTCCCATACGAGTAGGTGGTGACCGCGCCTTCCGGCTCGGTGACGGCGGCGATCCTTCCGAGGGGATCGTAGTCAAACAACGCAACCTGATCGTTCTGCCCGTTTTCCCTGATCCGGCTCTTGATCATGCCCTCTCCGTCATGGTAGCTGTAGTTTGTCTGCCGGCCGAGGGGGCCGGTTACGGACTTGAGGAGGTCATTGCCGAAATAGTCCCAGGTGGTGGTCTCCCCAAAAACGTCCCGCACCCTCCTGAGGTTCCCATTCTCATCGTAGGAGAGGGACGTCACTCTCCCGAGGGGATCTATGGCCCAGAGGATCTGGTTGTCCTTGTTATACTGGTAGAGGGTGGTGATGTGTTCCCCCCCAGCGCCCGTGACCGTCAGGTTCACCAGATTGCCCGCCTCGTCGTAGGAGAATACTGCAGTGGTCCCCTCAGGGTTGGTCATGCGCTCCAGGCGGCCGGTCGCTGGGTCATAGGCATACGTGGTCGTGTAGCCGTTGGGATCGGTTGCCGAGATGGGCTGGCCGAGGGTATTGTATGCGAATGCAGTCACCCCTCCCTCCGGGTCAGTCACGTTCACAAGGTTTCCCCGGGCATCATAGCCATAGGCCGTTGCTGACGTTACCTGCCCGCTTACGACGCGTTGCTGGCGGGCGAGGAGGTTGAACGGGCCGAACTCCCGCTCTATTTTCATGCCAAGGGGGTCTGTTTCTTCCGCGATATTCCCCTTCTCGTCCCGCACATAGCCCGTGGTGAAGCCGTACACATCCGTCTTGTTCACCAGCAGGTTGTCGGCATTCCACGCGAACGCCCACTCCTCTCCGAGGGCGTTGAGGATTTTCATGACATTCCTTCCGCTCTCGTCCATGAAGCGCGTCTCGCCGTATCCCCGCGCGTCGGTAATGGTCGTGCTCCTCTCGATGTCGTTGTAGGCATACTGCTTGCTGAACCCTTCCGGGTCGGCCTGGGAGGTTATCCTGTCCTGGCTGTCATAGGCGTAGGTGTACCTTCCGCCGCGCTTATCGGCCCGGGAGGCAAGGTTCCGGTTTGCATCATAGCTGTAGTGTTCCGTGTTGCCAAGGGCGTCAGTCATGTTCGCCAGGAGGGATCCCTGGGAAGCGGTTTCGTACCCGTAGGTTATCACCCGGCTCCCGGGGGCCTCAACCCGGGTAATCAAGCCCCGCTCAAGGGTGAGGGTCGCCTGGCGGTTCGCGCTGTCTTCCAGGAGGATGGATGAGGGAAGGTAGGTGAGGTTTACAAACCCTCCATACCGGTTCTCGATGCGGATGAGCCTCCCCTGGGCATCAAAGAAGCGTGTGGTGTCGTCAAGGGCGGTCTTCTGGAAACTGCCGTCTGGAAGCTTGATGAGGGTTTCAAACACCCCTGCCGGGCTCTGGAACGCCCCGCCTCCGATGCTGGTAAAGGTGTCAATCCTCCCCCCGTCCTGGCGGATGCTGATGTCGCCTGTGGAGGCGTTCTCTATCGGATCCGCATCATAGTTGAAGTTCCAGCCAAGGCCGAACATGCCGTTTTCCTGGGAACGGCTGTTATAAGACCGCTGGATGCCGATGGAAGGGCCCCGGGGGTTCGGCAGGAGCAGGTCAGTGAAGGGGAGGAACAGGTTGCCGTTCAGTATGATCACCGGGTCTGACCGGACCGTGTGCGTCTGCCCTTCTGCGCAGTTGCAGTCGCACTCGCAATTGGGAAGGTTTCCCTGGCGGGGATCCTCTCCCTCATAAGGGGGCGGTGGCGGCGGCTGCTTTACCTCAATCCCCACCTTGGTGATGTCTGCACCCCCATTGATGTCCGTGACCGTGAAGGTGACGGTATGCTTGCCGATGTCGTTCTCTGTGGTTGTCCAGATGAAATCTCCAGCACACTGGCTGGCAGCGAATGTTCCCGGACCGGTCTTTGTCAGGGTGCAGGCGTCGTCCCCGCATTCGATCACATCAGGGTCGGTTGCCGTCACGTCGACGGTCACGGTCTCCCCGGCGGTGACGGTTATCGGGCCGGGAGGGTCGGCCTGGATGGAGGGGGGGCGGTTTACATTGGCGACTGCTATCTCCCCTTGCTGGAAGATATCGGGGCTGTACAGGGCAGGCCCCCCGTAGAAGACTGGCCGCTCCTGGCCCGCTTGGCAGTAGGTGGGCGTCCACGTGAAGGCGTTCCCAACCACTCCTGTCCCCGTTGTCGGCGGGAAGCCGGATCCGGGAGGCAGGCCTCCTCCCCAGATGGCGCGGGTGCAGGTGCCGCACAACTGGCCGTTAACGACGTTCCATGTCTGGACGCCGAACGCAAGGTTCTGGTTCTCGTTCACCGCGTACGCGCAGTCCGGGGAATTGTCGCAGGAGAGGAAGGGCTGCTCGGTGTTGGACGCCACTTCCGTACGGAGAAGATAATCCCCCTGGTCCCAATTATTAGGATGCCAAGGCTGAGAGGGGAATGGGGGGCTCGACCGATGGTAGCTCCGGCCGGAAAAATGGTACCTGTCCGAGATAAAATAGGGCGACTTCCAGGAATCGTATGGATTGACGCCAAGGGGTTCAATGGTGATCCAGAAACTGTCCCCCTGGTTCAGGATAATGTTGTAGGAAGAGAGGTCAATAACGGTAAAGTCCGTGGGAAGGGGGGGATTAACCCAATAATAGGGGGTTGCGGCAGCAGTGAGGGGAGGTATGATGTCTGCAAAATTGGCATCCCGCACGTGGAGACGGAACTGGCCGGATACCCATGGCGATATCCCGGGATAGTAGGCAGGATCAAAAAAGAGCAGGTGGACATTCTCCAGATGGACAGGGAAAGAGAGGGTCACTGTATCCGTGGAAAAATAGACTCCCATTTCATCGCCCCCGAACCAATACCAATAAGGAACCCCATCATCGTATATGATGAACTGGGTTCCTGGGGATGATCCAGACCCCCGCCCCCCGCTGCCTGCCGGAAGAGGGGAAATACCCGCTGATGCTGGCGGTGTGTGCAGGGCGGGGC
>JACQOD010000113.1 GCA_016202725.1 Candidatus Aenigmatarchaeota archaeon
CCACTCCCCCCATGGCGACCCCCACCCCCTCCGCCACGGAGCCCGTGCGCTCGCCCTCAAGCTTCGCGGCGGCGTCAATGGAGATGATCTTGGCGAACTTGTGCTGCTTGGCCAGCTTGTCGACGACCAACCCTGGCCTTCCCAGGCGGCCCGCGGGCCCGCGCGCCTTGAGGAGGAAGATGTCCCTGCCGAGCAGGTCCTTGCGGGCGAGCATGATGTCCTCCTCGGCCTCCCTGACCTTGGCGTCGCCGATCAGCCGGGCCACCATGTACGGGCCCGCCGCGTCCCCGATGGGCTGGCCCTTCACGAGGGTTTTGGTCCCCTTGTGGACCGCCTTCGCCACCCGCTCAATGAGCGGCAGCTGCATCTGCAGGATCATGGCGATCTGGAAGCTCTTGGTCTGCTTGACGATCTCCACGTAGTGCCTGACGATCTTCATGATCTCGTTCAGCGAGATCCCCCCCGCCAGGCCCATCTCCAGGTTGGCCTGCCCGTCCGCCGACGCATGGGGCGCGACCTGCTTGACGAAGTAGTGGAAGCGGTCCCGCTGGCCCTGGATGAGGTGCTCGAATTTCCGCACGATCCCGTAGGGATCCAGCCCGACGGGCGAGATCATGAAGAAGTCCAAGAACCGGGTCACGGAGGCCTGGACCTTCTTGTCCGGCTTCTCCGAAATCTCGCGCAGGATGGTGTCCTTCGCGTCCGCGGAGAGCTCCTCCAGTTCCCGGACCGTCCTCTCCAGTTTCCACATGATCTGGGTGAGCATCAGCCGGGGGTAGAACATGAAGAAGACGACGAGGAAGAACATGCTCAGCACGAACGAGAACGGATCGCCGCCGCCCCACAACTGTGCAAGGAATGCCATACCCTGTATACCCCCACAGGCTTAAAAAAGGATCTTGCGGAAAGGCGAGCAGATCATGCCCCAGGCGTCCGCGTGAGCATGGAATCCACCGCGCAGCCGGGGATTTAAGTCCTCGCCGCCAATGCTTAGGTATGCTGGACTGGAAGATCCTGGCTGCTTCCCTCGTGGCGCTGCTCGTCATTTCCTCCCTCTTCCTGGGCGCGTTCGGCATCCAGGACTTTTTCGGCGGCATCGCGGAGCAGATCGGCCGTTACACGGGAGCAGACCCCCTCGCGAACCTCCCCGCGGGCGATGCCCCCGAGGAGGAGCCGACCCTAACCCTGGTCCTGCGCCCGGCCAGCTTCGCCCTGACCCCCTCCGCCCCCGCGACCATCCGCTCTGGAGAAACGGTCATCTCCGGCTTCGCGGGCGACATGGCCTTCTCCTTCCAGAACCAGACCGCGACCCTGCGCAGCAAGGACATCCAGATCGCCTTCCCCCTGGTTTCGGTTGAGGTGACCAGCCTGCGCCTCGCGCGCCTGCAGGCCGAGGCCGTCCCCTTCTCCCTCCCACCCGACGTGGCGGCAGACGAGGGCGCCCTCGACCTCCGGGGCTTCAGCGGAAGGGCCACGGCCACGCCCGAGGGGCTCACCCTGGAGGGGAGCGCGGACAGCCTCTCCTTTACCATCGGCGGCAACACCTACCAGCGGGTGTGATGGCGGAGATGTAGAACAGGCAACCGTCATCAACACAACGTACGTGTGCAGCCCATTGCAGACCGCAGGCTTTCTTGGTTCTGATTCCATTTTTCCACTTTGGAGGCCGATAGCGTGCGTGTGGCGGCTACACACGTACAACACAACCATGCGCGCACAGGGGTCCTGTGCGCCGCCAACCCCCCCTTTAAATATCCGGATCGCCAAACCTCCTTGCAGGCCTCGGTAGCTCAGCAGGTAGAGCAACAGGCTGTTAACCTGTGGGTCGTAGGTTCGAGCCCTACCCGAGGCGCTTTTCGAGATCAGGCGTGCTGCTGCAGCTGGCCGGCAGTCTTCGCCTGCTGGGAAGCGCGATCGTCCGCTGCGCAGCAACGCCAGGGGTATCGGACACGCTCCCGGAAAGCCATTTAAACATGTTCCGCCTTGTAATGCTGAAGGGGCGGTAGCTCAATGGGAGAGCACACGACTGAAGCCTCGCGGCCGAAATCGTGGTGTTGGGGGAGGTCGGGAAGGAGATGTCCCGGCCCCCAAATTCGATACTGCTTCGCCTGAAGCAGCGGCATTCCCTCTCGCCCCGTCAGAGCTTAGACGAAGGATTAAAGCAGCGGCGTGAAATAGAACCAGGACAGTCCATGAACCCCTCGAGCGAACCCAAGCCGGTTTCCGCAACCCTGCAGGAGCACCGCGTCATCGCCGCGCGCGGCTTCCAGCCGCTCGCCGAGCGGCATTACGGCAAGGTGGCTGGCAGCAGGCTGGAATTGGGATTCGTGGAGGCGCTCTACCTCCTCGAGAGGGGGCGGATCGCGGTGAAGCAGAAGAGCAAGAAGCTCGCCTTCCCTGCCCTGCTGGCCCACGCCCTTGAAAAGGACCGCCGCATCCAGGAAAAATATGCCGTCTACCGCGACCTGCGCGACCGGGGCCTGGTGGTGAAGACCGGCTTCAAGTTCGGCTGCGATTTCCGCGTCTACCAGCGCGGCGTGGGGGTCAAGCGCGGTCCCAAGGAGGCAGGTGAACACACGAAGTGGATCGTCTACGCCGTCCCCGAAGATTACACCTGCGCCTTCCAGGAGCTCTCCCGCGCCGTGCGCCTCGCGCACTCCATCCGCGCGCGCATGCTCTGGGGCATCGTGGACAACGAGGGGGACGTCACCTTCCTCGAAGTGGTGCGGATCAAGCCGTGACCCCTGCGTGTTAGCTCATTGGTAGGTGTGTAGGCACCGCGCCGCCAGAACCCTGCGGGGCCTTGGCCCGCAGATGCATGGCACGCACCTGGCGTGGGGCTGGGGTCGCGGGGATGGACCGTCATCGCGGGCGCAGGAATGCTGGCCATTCCTGGGTTAGCCGGCGTCAAACGCCCGCCGCTGTAGCGGCGGGTAGTTGCCTTGCACACCGCAGGCCCTCTTGCTCCTGATTCCATGGTCCCCCCTTGTTGGAAACCGGTAGCATGCGTGTGGCAGCCGCACACGTACTGCCCCCTTATAAAGGCCTGCAAAAGCGGGAGGGGGCGACCCTGCGGTCGCGCAAGGCCATTTATTAGCACCCCCGCCAAGGGTGAACCATGCGGTTGGCCCTCATCCTCGGGATGATCGTGGCGGTCGCGGTCCTGCCCCCCGCGGGGGCGGTCGTGATCAGCGAGGTCCTCTACGACCCCGCAGGCACCGACGGGGACAACGAATTCCTGGAACTCTACAACCCTTCGCCCCAGGACGCGGACCTCGCCGGCTGGGCCGTGGAGTTCGGGGACGGGTTCACGGGCACGTGGAACGTGCGGGCCACGCTCAACAATTCCCGCATCCCGGCCTTCGGCTTCTTCCTCATCGGCGAGGCGAACGTCTCCGGCAGGGACGTGACCGCAACCCTGGACCTGGAAGGCGGCCCGGACGCGGTCCGGATCAAGAACGCCCAGGGTGCCGTGGTCGACACCGTTGGGTATGGCGCATTGAATTTCTCCAACCTCTTCGAGGGCAGCCCCGCTCCCGACGTCGCCGGCGGGCACAGCCTGGAACGGCGCCCGGGCTTCCTCCAGCCCCTGGCAGGCAACGGCCAGGACACCCAGAACAACAGCGCGGACTTCCTGGACAATCCTGTTCCTGAGCCGCAGAACAGCGCGGTCCGCGAGAGCGGATCCGCCCAGGTCCAGCGGATTGCCTCCCCCTCCCAGCCCTCCTACCTGCCGGGCGCGAGCGTGGCCATCACCCTGAACTATACCTTCTTTTCCAGCCAGGTGGGACTCATCGTGCGCGAGCGCAATCCCTTCGGGATCCAGAACCCCTCCCCGGTTCCGGACGTGGTGGGAGGGGACCTGCACAAATGGCTCCTCAGGGACCGCGCCGCCATTCCCGCAGGCGTCATCCAGTACACCTTCACCTTGCCAGCCACCCCGGGGGCCTACACGCTGTCGGGAGATTGGGAGGCCGTCGATCCCGCCGGCTTCCTCAGTGCAGGCGAGACGGGGAACAGCACGTTCAACGTGGTGACCTCCAGCCTGGAGGGGTTCGTCGAGGACGTCCTCGGCGGGGCGCTTGCCAATGCCACCGTAGCCACGGACAACGCCAGCGCCCAGAGCAGCGCTCAGGGATTCTACTCCCTCCCCCTCCCCGACCTCGGGATCCACCGGGTCGACGCGACCAAGAGCGGCTACCTCGGCGAGAACGTGACGCTCGATTTCGCCACGCAGCGGTTCTACAACTTCACGGGGAACAGCGGCCTGATCCCCCTGCAGCTCAGCGACACCCAGATGCTGGTCGGCGTCCGGCGCTGGTCGGCCGACGTGCTGGATGACATCACCATCCTCGAGGTGATTCACCAATGGGCGTCCTCTCCCGCGTAGCGGGCCCTGCCGTGCTGGCCTTCCTCTTCCTCTCCGCCCTCGCGGCTGGCCAGGCCGACCTCATCCGGAATCCGGTGAGCATCCAGACCGCCCCCGGGGACGTGCAGTTCACGCTGACGGCCACCCTCCAGGTCCCGCTGGAGGGGCTCATCCTCACCGAGCGGCTGCCCCACCAGTGGGAGATCGTGGACGCCTCCCCACCCATGGACAAGGCAATCGGCCAGGAACGCAAGTGGCTCTTCTTCCAGCGCGGCGGCGTGCCGAACGCCAGCATCAGCTACACCCTCCGCATCCCTCCAGAAGCGAGCGGCACCTACCTGCTCTCGGGAGAGTGGGAGGCCGTCGCCCCCGACGGGGCCCGGTCCTCCGGGACCACGGAGGGCAGCACCCTGTTTGTGGCAGGCGGCGGGACAGGCTCCGGCGGCGGGGGAGGAGGCGGGGGCGCGTCCACGAGCACGGCCTCTGGGACCGATCAGGCCCCGACAACCCTGCCGCCCTCGCTCTGCGCGCCCAACCTCCGCATCTGCCAGGGCAACAGCACGCTGCAGTGCAGCCCTGACGGCCGGCGCTGGGACGTGCTCGAGCGCTGCCCCCACGGCTGCTCGTCAGGGGCGTGCCTGCCCTCCCC
>JACQOD010000114.1 GCA_016202725.1 Candidatus Aenigmatarchaeota archaeon
ATTAAGGCGGGCTGAGGGGGGCGCTCCTTCTTTAATTTGACCATCAGCCCGTTGAGCGTGTTGCTGTCGGCAATTACTGTGCCGCCACGAATGGCAACGAATCGGCCAGCAAACCGCTGCTCCAGTTCGGAGTATCGCTCCTCAAGCCATTCGTTGTCCTGTCTCATCTGTCTCAATGCCTCAAGTTCCCTGGGGCCGACTACGGGTTCCGCTCGCATGGCTTCATCAGAAGGCTCTACGTCTCTACCCAACATAAGACTTGAGAAGGACTCCATGGGAGGTATTTAAACTCTTTCCAGGGTGACACCCCGTTGAATCGCCCTGACTCCTTCGACCCGGCCCGTTTTATTTGCTGTCGGGAGGAAGCCCAACTTCCGGCGCAACTTTCCGACTTGACCCCGGGAGACCTAAAGTTGGCCGACCTTCCGAATGACGACCTTCTTCTCGCGCCCTTCCTTCTCCACGGTGACCTTCAGGATGGTCTTTTCGTCCCAGCCGCACGCCTTGGCTTCCCGGGTCACGAAGACCACCAAGTTTCCGTGGGAGGGGACCAACTTCTTGGGGCGGGTTCCGAACTCCTCCATGTGGAGTCCGACGGGGACCCACGTTAAAAGCGGGAGACGTGTTCAACACGTTGTTTTAAATACCCGGGCGCGGAGTAGGGGGAGGGTCATGACTCCAAGAGGAAGCCTCGGGACGGCGCTCCTAATGGGCGCGGCGGTATTGATTGCGGGGTGCGTTCAATCGCCCGCTCCCACGGCAGGGGGGCTTTCCCCTCAAACCGCACAGGCGGCCTCACCGACCCCAACCCCCACTCCTCCGCCTCCGCCCGACATGTCCAAGATGGTCCTTGACCTAAACGACTTTCCAAAGGGTTGGGAATTGGCTGGAAGAGGGGAACGTGCGCTTTCGGATGTATCGGCATCGGCTTTGGACTGGGGGTGGCGAACCGGCTACTATGCAGTGTTTCAAACACGGGCCCCCGGTGACATCCCCATCGTTTTGGCAACAATCAGCAATTACATCTCGTTCTATCCCAAGGAGAACATCTCTAAGGTTTTCGATGCTCCCCAAACTACCGCTACCACCGAGCGTTTATCCGACCCTGCGATTGGGGAACGAAGCCAAGCAACAAAACTTACTGACTCTCTGGGTGGTGTGACGTATGAAATCGAGTTCATCAAAAATGGTGTCTATTCTGCGCTTAGAGGGCTCGGCAACATAGATTACGAACTTCTGAAAGACCTCGCTCGAAAGGCCAGCAACAAGCCTCTTTTCCTTCCCGACCCCTTGCCGCCTCCTCCCACGCGCCCTTCCCCTGCTTCCAGCGCGGGGGTCTCACCTGGAGCCACCCCAAGAGAAGTCATCGGAACTCCTACATCCGCTACATCACCGAGTCCTACACCAACAGCCACCCCGCTGGATTGTAAATTGAGCATGGTCAGCCACAAGGCACAGAAGAACAAATATGGCTGGCTGGAACTGATTGGTGAGGTTCAAAACAACAATCCTGTTCAAGCCAAGTCCGTTCAAATTTACATCACATACCGCGATGCCGTGGGCAGCCTTGTAGATAGTGGCTCTACATACGCCGACCCAAGCGATATACTGCCAACTGACCGGGCACCATTCAAAACGACTCTATCGGACACGGCAAAAGTTACGCAAGTCAAAGCCTACGAACTGCGGGTGGGAATGAGGTCTGAAAACTTCGATACGATTCGGTGCCTTGAGATTTACAAGGGGACCGTCGGATAACTGGGGCGAGGTATAACCCGGCCATGAAGATGAAGGGCTGGCGAGATTGGTCCCCGAACCCCCTATCTTGCCCTTTGGACCCCCCACCCTGTAGGTTGAAGAGTCAATCTACCCCGAGCAAGCCCTTCGGTGGACCTTGAGCCCTTGGGAGGTCAGGAACTTCGCCCCGCAACCGCATCGGCGGCGCAGACCCATCTTCTTGGCATGGACAACGCGAAGGGGACGGGCCAGGCGAGCGACCTCCCCCACCTTCATCCGGTCTATATCCTCCGGCCTCTGGATGATGCGGAGCCTGGGGCCTGCCATGGAGCCAACGGGAGGCTCGGCCACTCATAACCTTCCGCCGGATGGGTGAACACGGGCCGCAGCCCCGGCAAAGGTCTCGGATTCCGCTATCCGTGGCCCGCCTTCCGCCCATGACCAATCCACACGGAGGCGGAGCTCCTGTCGGGCAGGGAGTGCGAGGACCGGAGGAAAAAAGAGGCGATGGCCGCTCTTCTCCCCCCTTCCGCAAGGTCCCCCTGGACAACTCCGTCGCCGCCCGGGCCGGGGACATCCGCCGGGGCTCAGGACCCGCGCCGCAGGAGGACCCTGGCCACGGCGACCGCAGCGAGGAGGGCCGCGACAGCGCCGGCGGCGACGGCGGCTCCGTCCGGCCCGCCCGGGGGTTCCGCGGGAACCTCGCCCGGCCCCGGGAGCGGGAGGGGCGGGGGGGCGGGAGTTCC
>JACQOD010000019.1 GCA_016202725.1 Candidatus Aenigmatarchaeota archaeon
CCTCGTCCGAGGTCTTGAAGACGGTTCGCGTTATGCTGTGGTTCGCCCTAAGAACTCGTACGAAAACCCACACTCTTCTCAGGAGCGGAGCGGAGAACTCGCCCCTGCACTGTTTCGCACGCGGGTCGTCTCCGCCAGCGGAGTATTCGCATAGGCTCTTGGCGCTCCGCGAGGAGGAACTCTTCAATACAGGCAGCGGCTGCGCGCGGTCCAGTGCGTCCCGTTCCGTGCGAGCGAGGGGCAGAGGCGGAAGGCGCTCTCGCTGAGGGCGGTCCCCGCAGCGTAGTAGGACTTGGACGCGACCATGCTGACGTTGTAGAGGCCCGCTGGCCAGGCCGAGGTCGCGTTCGCGGGCATCCTGCAGGAGTAGCTGCCGTTCCCCTCGTCGATGGCGGGGCAGGAGAATGACTGGCTGCCCTGCTGGGCGAAAAAGGCCGCTTCTGCCTGCTCCACTGTTCCGCAGTCATCCGCAACCCTCCCCCGGAAGAGGAGGTCCTGCTGCCCGGCGACGAATCCCTGGCGGTAGGGCAGGGATATCCCGGGCTGGAGGGTAGACTCGATGGTGAGGGCAAAATCCGAAGAGTTGGCGTCCTTGTAGGTCGCGTTGTCCACCAGGCCGGCAGTCCAGGTGAGCGGGCCCACGCTGAACGAGCAGTCGGGGTCAAAGAAGGTGGTCAGCTCCCCCGCCGAGGTGGTCGTGGGGGAAGCGATCACACCCGTCTGTCCTGCAGGCGTCCTGGACCAGAACCGTCCCTGAAAGCCGGGGGGAAGCGCGCCACCGAGGTCCGTATCGGCCACAGCCACCCGCAACTCGGTCGCGTTCAGGAGCGGCCGCAGCACGACCGAGCCGTTGCCCGCCCGGTGGGAAAGGGAGAGGTCATCGGCATCCACCGTGAAGTGCATGATGCCGGTGGCCACGCTCCCGTCGGCATCGGTCGCGTTGAACAGGAAGGACCACATTCCCCTATCGGCTGACTGGAATGCGAGGCTGAAGGAGACCGAGACGTTTATCCCCTGCACGGAAGAGTTGCAGTATGGCCGCCACCTGCCAATGCTGCCTACCAGCAGGCAGACAGAAAAGGTTTCATTCTCGAACTCCGAGGCGCGGACGCTGAAGGTGAACTGCTCACCCCATCCCCCCAACGCTGGGGTCACGGACGGATCGGAGAGGTCGGGAAGGGTGGAAGATGAATAAGCCATCGCGGATGAGAGGTATGCCGCACCGCCAAGAACGAGCAAGCAGAGGACGACACCCTTTCTCCAGACGACCTGCTCCAGCCGACCACTCATAAGAACCCCAAAGAATTGGGAAAAAGGAACCGCTTACCTCTCCACGTGCACGGCTTCGGGGGTCAGGATCAGCCAGTCTTGCTCCACGCCCGCGATGTCGCCGTTGTTGGCCATGACGGCCTTCTTCAGCTTCTCGACCGCGCGCTTGAGTTCGCCGATGTCCTTCTCGCGGAGCCCCTTGATCTTGAGGAAGATCACGTTGCCTTTGCGCACGCTCTTGAGGACCTTCTCCGTGTCGGCGAATTCGTTCAGCTTCTCGATCGAGATGCCGAACTTGCCGACCATGGAGCCTCCCTCGGAGACGTCGACCTCGACGTAGGACCCTTCCTCGTCCATCGGGACTTCGCCCTGTTCCCCGAAAATTTTGAACTTCATGGTGCCTCCCGGGATTTCTTGCTCTTACTTGGGAGCTTACTTTTATAAGCTTATCCAGAAATCGCGCGCGCCGACGGGGGGTCGGCTGCGAGCGCTTTCTCCGAAGGAGATGGCGCTGGATGCTGCTTTCATTTTCACCAGGAAATCCGCCGGCGCCACCCCTGTGCCCCCCGGCTCAGCCTTCACTTGTGATGGATCATCTCGCCCTCGAGGGTAGAGACGATGTTCCAGATGTGCGTGCGCGCGCCCAACGACAGGTTCGGATTGTTCGATGCCTCGTCCAGGATGGAGAGGATGGAAGAAACCCGCGCGTTCGCGTCCACGGAGGCGTTGAGGGTGAGCAGGGATTGCTCGAGCTCTTCCTTGATCCGCCGGGGTACGCCCCCGTCGGTAAGGATGCCCTTGACCAGGTCGACGATGTCCTCCCGTTCCATGCCTTTTCCTTAGGCTTTGAGTTTGCCCTTGAGCTCGTCCACTTTCTCCCTGATTTTCAGCTCAGATTTCTCCAGCACTTTCAGCCGGGTGTGGAGGAGCTCCTTCTTCTCTTCCATGTCCTTCTTGAGCTCCGCCTTCTCCGACTTGACAATGAGGGGTCCTGCGACTTTATAGACCGCGCCGGTCGCCTTCTCGAGTTCGTCGAGGGCCCCGGAGAGCTCCATCAGCTGCATGTTGACTGCTTCTTTCTGGGCCGCGATGCCCTGCATCTGCTGCTGGTACATCTGGGCTTGGTTGAGGAGCTGCATGTTCTGGTCGGCCATCTCACATCGCCTGGACCCTTTTCACGACCGGCGGCCGGATCTTTTCAAGAATGCGGTAGCCGCAGTAGGCGCACTGCACTTTCTTCGCGGCCTTCAGGTCGAGATCGACTTCCTTGCCGCAATTGATGCACTTGTAAAGCATGAACCCCCCGGGTATGACACTGTTATACTTACTTCACGCAGGTTTATAAGCCTTACCGGCGAACTTGTGCCCGCACTTGCCGCAGGCCCAAATCCCCGCAGACTGCCGTTCGACCGCAGGGCGGAGGCACGCGGGGCACGGATGGCGCGCTTGCTGCTGCTCCGCCTGGGCCTTCACGCGCTCGCGGATCATGCGGCCATACCTGACCCCATACTTGCCGGTCAGGCCGACCTTCTTGGTTTTGGTCATGGGTTTCCTTTTGGTCCCGGCCTTTATATACGCATCGCGGAGGCGGGTTTTGTTGGAAAAGTCACGAGCGCATCCGGGGGGGAGCCGGGATCCAGAGGATAGCGAAGGCCAAAGAACCCACTTCTGCAACAAAGCCGCGGGGGCGCGTCCCTGGATTCCCTCCGCATGGTGCGCGGGGAATCCATCGGCAGAAGAGTCGCAGAACAGAACACGTAGGTGTTTAGCTGGTGAAGAGGCTTATTGGCGATGCATATCGGCTTTTGATGGTGGTGGTTTTCCTGTCAAAAAACTGGGATCGCTACGCTGCGACATATAGGGTATTTTTGAGCTAAACACATACGGTTTTTGTACGTGTTTAGCTCATTGCACACCGCAGGTTCTCTTGCATCTGATTTCATTGTTCCCTCCTTTTGGAAACCGATAGCATGCGTTGTGCAGCTA
>JACQOD010000020.1 GCA_016202725.1 Candidatus Aenigmatarchaeota archaeon
AAAGAAACCGATGTTGTCATGAGGAATGCGAGAGAGTTCGTGAGCAAGATGAAGCTTGTTGTGAACGAATTGGATGAGAAGCTGATTGAGATTATTGGAAATAGGATAAAGGAATTACAGGATATGGCCAAGCCCTAACAAAACCCTTGCGTTATCAAAACGTTGCCATCAGAAGACCCTGCCACACCAACACCTTCTTTATCATACGTCGCAGTTAGGATATTTTTCCTGTGACCCGGGCTGGACACCCACCCATTCACGGCAGTTTCAACAATACTATTCGGCCATGATGGCCAGCAGAGCCTTCAGGGCCTGGGGCAGCTGCTTGCCGGTGAAGTGGCCCTTCCCGTCCTCCACCAGGACTTTGGCTCCCAACAGCTCCTGGAACACGCCCGCGTTCTCCAGCGGGACGTAGGGATCGTCCTCTGAGAAGAGGGCGAAGACGCGGGGCAGGCGCTTTTCCGCCTGCTTGAGCTTGATGGGCGTGCGGATCCAGGGGTCGGCGACTGCCTGCTCCTCCGGGTCGAGGCCCTTCAGGCCGAACCACCCCGCCACGAAGACCGCCCCCCCTGCGGGCTTGCCCTCCCGCTGGAGGAGGCGCAGGATGGCCTGGCAGCCGATCGAATGGCCGACGAAGTAGGTCTGGGGGCCCACAGGCCCCGCGGCCTTCTTCAGGGCAGCCACCCATTTCCCCAGAAGGGGCGCATCCGTGTCCGGGAACTCTGGAACCACCACCTGGGCCCCGCGGGCCTCCAGCTCGCGGGCCAGCCAGGGATACCAGTCCCCCTGGGGAGAGCCGCCCCAGCGGTGGCAGATGACAACCCGCTTCAGCATGCAAATCTTTTGGCGGCAAGGGCTTAAATGGGCTTTATATGGAAGTGAGACAATGTATCATTGTGATGTCGCATGATTGAACTCACGCTCAAAGCAAAGAAATGGGGGAATTCCTTGGCCATCCTTCTCCCTGAGGCGGTGGTGAAGGAAGCGCATATTAAGGAAGGCGAACCGGTGGACGTGCTGCTCCCCGGCAAGTCTACGCTCCCGCTCCTCTGGGGAACGCTGAAGACCAAGAGAACGGCCGAGGACCTGAAGCGTGAGGCTGCGAAAGGATGGACGTAGCTTATTTCTTCGATACGTATGCCCTGATTGAGGTGGCAAAAGGAAGCCCGTCCTACCGGCCCTATCGAGGAGTCCAGGCCATCACCACCAAATTACACCTGCTTGAGCTCTACTTCGCGTTCTGCCGGGAAAGGCAACGAGAACAAGGAAAGCGGCTGTTCGGGGAATTGTCAGGGATCTGCATCGCCATCCCTGACGAGGTGCTTCTGACAGCAGCGGAGATGCGGCTCGCCTTCCTGAAGCAAGACCTGAGCTATGTCGACTGCATTGGGTATATGCTGTCCCGGCACCTGGGCATTCGCTTTTTGACGGGGGACAGCAAGTTCCGGGACAAGGAACAGGTTGCATTTGTGCAGTGAGTTCTCTGGTGTGCGAGATCGTGATCTTCCCAAACTACTCGTCTTCTTCTTCGTCCTCTTCCTTGACGTCCGCGATGCCCTTGCGCTGGCGGATCTGGGAGACGACCTTCGCCTCCAGTTCCTTGGGCAGCGGCTCGTAGAGCACGTCGACCAGGGAGAAGAACCCCAATCCCCCGGTGGAGGACTTCAGGGCAGAGTTGAAGCCGAACATTTCCATGACCGGGATCTTGACCTTGATCATGGTGAGCCCCCGCTCCTCGGTCATGTCCAGGATCTGGCCCCGGCGGTTGGAGATTTCCTTGGTGGCCCCCCCGACCTGCTCGGTGGGGACGTCGATGCGGATCACCTGCTTGGGCTCCAGGATGAAGGCTTTCCCCTGGATCATGGCGGCCCGGATGGCCTTCCTGACTGCAGGGATCACCTGGGCCGGCCCGCGGTGGATGGTGTCCTCGTGGAGCTTGGCGTCCATGAGCGAGACCTTCACCCCGGCGCAGGGCTCCCTCGCCAGGGGGCCTTCGTTCATGGCTTCCTGGAACGCTTCCTTCACCAGCTCCATGACCTCGAGGATGGCGTGGACCCCCCTGGTCATGTCCAGGAGCATGCAGCGGTTGTGGATGACCTTGATGTTCTTGCTCTCGTCCCGGTCGAAGCCCAGGGCGATGAGCTTGTCCTGGAGCTCGACGTTCTTCCTCTTGATCTCCTGGTCGGGGATCTCCCCGTTCACCATGGCCTCGTAGACCTTGGGCTCCAGGGGCGAGACCGAGAAGTAGAAGCGGTTGTGCTTGTTGGGGCTCTTCCCCTCCACAGCCGGGGACTGGGTCTTGGCGCTCTCGTTGTAGATCACGATGGGGGAGGACACCTGGACGTCGATCCCCTCGTCCTTGAGCGGGCGCTCGACCTTGGCGTCCAGGTGGAGCTCGCCCAGGCCCGAGATGAGATACTCCCCGGTCTCCTCGTTGATCTTGATGTGGAGGGTGGGGTCCTCCCGGGCCCGCTTGCGGAGGAACTCGATGAGCTTCCCCAGCTGGGTGGGATTCTTGGGCTCGATGGCCTTGGTGACCACGGGCTCGAAGATGTGCTTGATGCTCTCGAACGCGTCGATCTTCTGGTCGGGCATGCAGACCGTTTCTCCTGAAAAGGCGTCCTTGAGGCCGACCACGCCCACGATGTTGCCGGCGTAGACCTCCTCCATGGGCACGCGGTGGGGGCCCTTCCAGACCGAGACCTGCTGGATCTTCCCGGTCTTCTTGGAGGAGGAGAGCCAGACGTCCTGGCCTTTTGCCAGCTTGCCAGAGAACAGCCTGACGGCGGCTACGTAGCCGGCGTGCGGATCGGGATAGACCTTGGTCACGACCGCAGCCAGCACGCCATTCCGGTTGCAGGCGATCATGTCCCTGGCCGCCTGGCTCTCCATGTCCCCCGGCCAGATCTTGGGGATGCGGTATGCCTGGGCCTTATCAGGCGCGGGCAGGTGCTCGATCACCATGTTCAGGAGGACCTCGCAGATGGGGGCCTTCTTGGCCAGCTCGGCCTCCCGGCCCCCTTCGGTGAGCTGGATAACGTCCTTGAAGGAGATGCCATGCGTCTTCATGATGGGGACCGACACCGCCCATTTCTTGGTGGCGGACCCGAAGGCCACCTTGCCGTCCTCGACAGAGACGGCCCAGGCGTCCTTGTACTCGGTCTCCGCGTACTTCTGGATGAGGATGTTCACCTCGGTGATGATCTTCCTGAAGCGCTCGAGCATCTCCTCGGGCGTGAGCTTGAGCTCCTTGATGAGGCGGTCGGTCTTGTTGATGAAGAGGGTCGGCTTCACGCGCTCCCGCAGGGCCTGCCGGATCACGGTCTCGGTCTGGGGCATGACCCCCTCGACCGCATCCGCCAGGATGATGACCCCGTCAACCGCCCGCATGGCCCTCGTGACATCACCGCCGAAGTCCACGTGCCCGGGAGTGTCGATGAGGTTGACCAGATACTCCTTGCCCCGGTAGGTGTGCACCATGCTCGCGTTGGCGGCGTAGATGGTGATCCCGCGCTCCTTCTCCTGCTCGTCAAAATCCATGTACACGGCCTGGCCGGCCAGCTCCTGGGAGAGGAGCCCTGCTCCTGCAAGGAGCGAGTCTGAAAGGGTCGTTTTCCCATGGTCGATGTGGGCCACGATCCCGATGTTGCGGATGTGGCTCACGTTGGTCATGAGCCCCTGCATCACCTCGGACAGGTCCTTCGCCATAGCAATCCCGAATGCATACAATAGGGCCAGATACATATATAAGCTTCGGCAGGGCAGCGGCAAGATTGGCGCCCGCCATCGGTCCTTGACATGGGGGTCGGGAGGGCGCATAGTGTCCCTGCTGGCCTGCCTTCCGGTTGAAGACCGGCATGCGTCGCCCCGCTGTGGCCCGCGGCCGGCAGGGTCCCCGGGCCTCTGCCACCGCCCGCCCGACTATATAAAATACCTCTCCCAATACCATACAGAAACCATGCCAACCCGCAACCGCAAGGCCGTCTCCGAGATCATCGTCACCGTGATGGTCCTCCTGATCGCCATCGCGATCGCCGGGGCGGGCTACACCTTCATCTCCGGCTACTACGGCGGCCTCACCCAGGGGGCGATCGAGGTCTCCTCCGCCTACTGCTCCCAGGGCTCCCCCAACTCCAGCTACCGGGACGCCACCATCCTGATCAGGAACATCGGTCAGGATCCGATCACCCTCACCGGGACAGGAACAGGCGGTGGGGGGACAGGCCCGATCTTTTCCCACACCTCGGAATATTCGCCTACCACGAGCACGCTCCTCTTGCTCCACTTCAATGACCTCGCCTCTCCAATTCCCGATTTCTCCCCCGGCGGCACAAACGACGGCCGCCTCGCGGGAGAGGCCAGGCTCCTGATGCATTTTGAGGACACTCAGACAACGCCGATTAAGGATGAAACGGGATTTAATCACGACGCCTCGTGCGGCCCCGCGTGTCCCGCGGTTGGGGCCACCGGAAAAGTACGCAAAGCATTCGACTTCTCCGCGAACCAATATATCGGCCCCCAGCACAGCCCTTTCCTGCAATTCACCAACCCGTCCTCATCATTCACGCTCTCAGCGTGGATTCAGGACGATGATACCTGCTCCCCTTGCACCAACAATCGCCCCGTCTTCTCCAAGGGGCAATTTCAAACCCATACCCAGAATAACTATATGCTCTTTCTGGACACGAGCAAAAATCTCGTGTTCCGCATTGGCGACGGCGCGAGCGTGTACTCGGCTGCATATGCCCTTTTCCCCCGCAACAACGAATACCACCATGTCGCCGGGGTGTACGATGGGGTGGCAAGAAAGCTTACGGTGTATGTGGATGGTGTCGCCGGACTAACGACGGCAACAGTTCCAGGCTCGGTCCTGAGCTTTGCCAATCCGACCGGAGTTCTTGACGTCCTCCTCATGGGCCGTATGCGCACGTCCACGAGCACTTTCTATTTCGATGGTCGAATTGATGAGCCTTCGATTTATGCCCGGGCGCTTTCCTCCGCAGAAATTACCGCCCTCTATAACTCAGGGAACGGCATCGCTGCCTCATACGACGCTCCAGATTTCAGTCCCGCGCTTTTCGGCACGGGAGTTGCAGTCGACGGCGATGAGTTCGTGGAGATTGAATTTCCGAACAGCCTCGATCCCGGCACGAAACAGTTGACCGTCGAAGCGGTCGTCTCTCTTCCTTCTCCCCTCCCCGCGGAGTCCGTCATTTTCCAGCGGGACAGTGCCGCCACGTACAAGCTCTCTGTCCAGCAAGACGGATCCGTGACCTGGAAGGTTGGGGCAGACACGGTGACCGCCCCCCAGGGAACGGTTGCCGCCAATGTCCCAGCACACCTCGCAGGAGTCTTTGACGGCGTGGGCGGATCGATGCGCATTTACAAGGACGCCGCCGAAGTCGCAACGGGCACGCCTGCAGGGTCGCTTGCCTCAGGAAGCGGGGCGGCCTATGTAGGATCGGCATCACCAACTGCCGGATATACGACAGGAAGCATTGACGAGCTTCGCATTTCTGACGAAGCCCTCGTCTTTGACGATTACCAGAATTGTCTAGCAGGATGGACCTGCACGCCGCCATCGGGTGGCATTCCTGGCCCCTGCCGGGCCGCAGGGGACTGCGGCCCGCTGACCATCGAGAAGACCCAGGGGTCTCCCCCGCAGGGGCACCCGGAAAGCACCTTCACCTTCGATCGCACGACCATCAACCCCGGGACCGCGGCCATCCTCAAGAACCCCTGCGACGGGACCTGCAGCTACCTCATCTCGACGTCCTCCTCGAGCCTGCGGACGAGCGCCTTCTGCCTGTAAAGGCTGAAAAAGCCCTTCCCCCATTATGGGCATGCCCGACCCGAAGCGCGCGCTGGAGGAGGCCCTGCGGGAGGCGTCGCGACTCCTGCGGGGTTGGCAGGCCCCCCTCCAGGTCGCCCGGAAGCGCGACCAGAGCAGCGTGGTCACGGCAGCGGACACCGCCGCGGAAGAGGCTATCGGCCGCATCCTCCGCGCGGCATTCCCTGCGGATGCGCTGTTGGGGGAGGAAAAAGGCTCCAGCCCAGGCGCCTCAGGCTGGACCTGGGTCGTGGACCCCCTTGACGGGACCTCCAACTTCGCCGCCGCCCTGCCCTGGTATGCCGTGCTGATCGCCAGGGTGGACTGGCACGGGCCAGCCCTCGCGGGCATCGCGCTGCCTGCTGGAAACACCACCTACCTCGCCGAGCGCGGGAAGGGCGCCTTCCGCGACGGGAAGCCCATCCGCGTGGCTCGGGAGCAGGACCTCGCCAACCTGCTGGTTTCCTACTCCTTTGACTCCTCCCCTGAACAGGGGCGGACAGAACGGGAGGCCCGCCTGATGGGCAGGCTCGCGCAGCGCTGCCGGAACGTGCGCTCGCTCAACTGCGCAGAGGAGTTCTGCCTCGCGGCAGAGGGGAGGCTGGGCGCCTCCGTGAACCAGAACGTCCGGGTCTGGGACATCGCCGCGCCCGCCCTGCTCCTCCAGGAGGCGGGGGCCACGGTGACCGACGCACAGGGGAATCCCTTCTCCTGGCCTGAGGCTTTGGCGCACCCCCAGCGGCCGCTCAGCATCCTGGCCGCGAATCCGGTCGTGCACCGGAACATCCTCACCCTCTTCCGCGAGGGGTGAAGGGCGCGGCACCCTCCCCTGCAACCGCAGGGGAACAGACGTTGCGGCATGATGCCGAAACCCCAAACCGCTGGGCACGACACGCGACCGCAGAGGGAACACATGCAGCGCAGTATGCAGGAGCAACCTACTTCCCGCGCTGCATGACCTCGACCTTCTCCACATCGCAGTAGCGGATGGGGTAGATCTTGCTGGCGTACTTCTTGATGTTCTTCTGGTGGAGGTCCTCGCACACCTGCTTGATGAACTCCGCCATCTCGAACTTCGAGGCGATCTCGGCGGTCATCTCGACCACCTTCCTGCGGACCTTGTGCTGGATCTCGGTTTCCACCGCGCGGTTGGTGGTGGCCACGATCTTGACGTGCAGGGCCCAGCCGTCCTTGGTGGTGACGTCGGTCACCACCTCCACCTTGGCGGTCCTCTTGCGGACCAGGCGGAAGGCGTGCTCCCTGGCCAGGCGCATGCCCACGAACTGGGTCAGCGCGCGGCTGCCCTTCACCTCCGCCACCTTGAAGGTGAGCTTCTGGTAGTACTTCGAGGGGTTGCCGGTGACCTGGGAGAGGGGGACCACCAGGGTCCTGCCCATGAGGGTTTCCGGATCCGTCGCCGGGATCTCGCCCACGTCCCCGCCCCCGAACATGTCCGGGGCCTGGACCACGTACCAGTCCTTGCCCTTCCACTTCCGGGCAGAGGCGGCCTTCTTTTCCCCCTCGTCCTTCTGGACGGGCGCCTCAGCTTCGGCAGGGGGCGCTTCCTTCTCCTTGGTTTTCGGGGCGGCCATGGCGCTCACAATGCCTCCTACTTACGCCCCCGCGTTTAAATAGGTCGCTCTTCCATCGAATCCCGTCGCTATCCTGCACGCATTGGGCCTGCAGGAACCGGTTTTTCTCCCCCCTGTCCAGGCCGCACCCCGGAATCGAGGTGCAGCAACAAAGGCAGCAACTGCTGCACAGAGGCAGCAACTGCTTCGGTGAGATGAGCGAAATAAGTTCGATGGCCTCAGACGGCGGAGGCGCGCGCGCCGCCCGAGAGCGGCTTATGCCCTCCCACTGAAGCTGGGGAGGCCGCCTGCGCGGTAATGGCCAGGAGGACGCCCCCCGCGACCAACTGGGTAACCGTCAGGCCCAGGCCGAACGGGACCCAGTTGAGGGCCACGGCTGAGAGGGGCCAGACCAGTTCCGCAAAGGTCGCCACCTGCGCCCGCGTGGACCGCAGGCCGCGGTAGTAGAAGAACAGGGGAACGTAGCCCAGCACGATTCCCAGGTAGGCAAGCCGGGGAAGCTCCTGCAGGGGCAGGGGCGGGCCGTTTCCAGGACGAGGAGGCGGAGCGCGGTCACCAGCTTGAATTCATATTTCCTGGCCAGCCGGCGGCCGAAGACCGTACTCCCTCCCCAGAGGAAGGCGGCGCCGAGCGCGAGCCCGGCAGCCGCCATGGGCGCGGAGCCCATGGCGTGGAGGGGGGCGAGCCAGCCCGCGGGCGCGAACAGGTCTACGAGGGGCGGCCCGTAGGTCGCGTCCCCGAAGGCGAGGAAGTAGCTCGCCGCGAAGGAGGCGCCGGCGAGGAGGGCGAACCGCCGGGTGATCCCCTCCCCCAGCAGGGCTGCCGCCAGCAGGACCGCGATCACCCGGCTGCAGCTTCTGCATCAGGATGCGGACCGTGGGATTCCCGTAGCTGAAGCTCTGCGTGAACAGCACCAGCCCCAGGGCGCTGCCTCCCACGCCGATGAAGAGGAGGGCGAGTCAGTCCTGCCGGTCGAAGCCCCGCACGACGGGAAGCTGGCGGATCACGAGGGGCAGGGAGACCGCGGCGGAGAATGCATGCTCGAGGAAGGCGATCGCCGTGCTGGGGGCGGCCTGGTCCGTGAGCGGCTTGCGGAATGCGGTGTCGGTCGACCAGAGGAAGGAGGCGAGCGCGATCCAGAGCGCGTGCCGCGGGCGCGCGTGCGGTTCCATACGCTCTGTTCAGCCCGTTCCTTAGAGCCTATCCTGAAACCCCTCCTCCGCGATGGGTCGCGGCGTGCAGGCATCCGCCCGCCGGATGGCGGTCGTGCGGAACCGGCAGCTTGGGCAGGGGCCGGCTTGCCAGCTCCTTCCAACCCCCGCACTGGCGGAAGTCGTCCGGTGCGTTTTGGGGCGGGCTCTTAAGAAGGGCTCCTGCGCGGCTACGCCCTTGGCCGGTCAGGGGGGAGCATCCGCATTCGCGGGATCGCTACACTTTTATAGATGCCCGTCATATCATAACCAATGGGGAATCCGGTTGCTGGCGCAGGAACGTTTATAAAATCAACTGCTGTGAACCATAAAGGGGATATCCATGGAGAATGACGCCCAGGGACTTCTGGCCTTCCAAAAAGATGTCGAATGGGTGGGACACAACCTCAAGCACTTGCAAGAGGGGTATCAAGGCGAGTTCATTGCCGTGAGGAACGGCAGGATCGTTGATCATGACCGGAATATTGAAACGTTGGTCCAGCGGCTGAGGGGGGGCGGGGAAGAACCTGCTGACATGGTCATTGAGTTTGTCTTCGGGAAGGATGTCCGGCTTTTCCTTTGACCGCACATAAAAGGCGGCGGGCCAAAATGGCATCAATTGCGCCAGGGGGGATGTATGAGAATTCCGCTCACGGTGAGAGAAGTTGCCGGAGTGCTCAGGCCGGTCGTCGTTTTCAGCTATCAGATTCCATCCATCCGCATGCGGGGGAGGATCGAAGCCCTGATCGATACGGGAAGCCCCTACACGCTGTTCTCCGAGGCCGAAGGCATCAGGCAGCAGTTCCCATACAGCCGGCGCCAGCATGACACGTCCATTGGGATCAGCAGCATCAATGCCTGGAAGTACCCCGTGAATGAGGTGCAATTGGCCTTTCTCACCGCGGAAGGGCAGGTTGTCCGCTTCACCACAAACGGCTTCTTCCTCAAATCCACATCGGACAAGCAGGATGTCAGGGGACAATCGGCTTGCCTGCCAAACATCCTTGGCATGGACTTCATATTCAACAACAATCTGGGTTTCTGGATGAAGGGGAAATCCGGCTTTCTCACGGATGAGGACGTCTTGTAAGGGCACACCTGGCCATCACCACGGTTACGCAGGCTTGTAGGAATACTTCTGCTCGAGCTGGCCCCAGGCCCCTCCCCGGCGCTTCCGCAGGCGGAAGACCAGCAGGGCCACGCCCGCCACCAGGACGGCAGCGACCGCGGGGGTGGCGAGGTCCCCGCCTCCTCCCGTCCCTTCGGGGAGGGGCGGATCCCCGCAGCCGCGGGCGCAGGCGCCCCCGCAGTCCACGCCGAACTCCCCCTCGTCCTGCAGGCCGTTGGCGCAGGCCCCGCAGTCCTCGTCGGCCTCGTTGTCGCAGTCCTCGTCCAGGGCGTTCCCGCACATCTCGGCCGCGGCCTTGATGTCCCCCTGGCAGGCGCTGAAAACTCCCGCGGCGCAGGTCTTGGTCCCCTCCTGGCAGGCCCCGATGGCGGACCCGCAGGGCGCGGCGAAGCCGTCCACCAGGCCGTCGCAGTCATCGTCCAGGTTGTTGCACTGCTCCTGCTGCGGCAGGGCGCCGTTCACGCACGCGCACTGCGCCCCGAGGGGGGTGGTCTGGCCGTTCACGTTGTCGATGGCGCCATCGCAGTCGTTGTCCCTCTGGTCGCACACCTCCGCCGTGGCGGTGATCTCGTTCAGGCACGGCCCCCAGGCCCCGTTCCCGCAGGTCTGGACCCCGGGGCGGCATTCCCCCACCCCCGGGCCGCCGCCGCAGGCGCGGGTCTGGCCGTTCGTGCAGAGGCAGTCGCCCGGGCAGGAGGAGGCGGTCTCCCCGCCGCTGCAGATCCCGTCCCCGCAGAAGCTGCCCTGCTCGATCACGAATGCCGAGAAGCCCGTGACGTTGAACGACAGGGTGTTCGCCTGCAGGTCCAGGGTTGCCGTGACCGGCAGCAAGGTGAAGACATTCCCCGTGCAGCTGCGGCTGGCAAAATCCCAGGTGCTGCAGACGCGCACGCGCAGGAAGGTCGCGTTGGCGAATGCGGACGCATTGTACGCTATCCGCACGGTGGCAAACGACATCCCGTAGGGGTTGCTGACCGCGTAGATCGCGGCATACCCCAGCGCGTTCCGCAGGATGTCCAGGCCCAGGGACTTGCCGGCATTGCCGGCCGTGTCCACGTCCTCCAGGGTGACCTCCAATGCATTCCCCGCGATGCCCGCCCGCAGGGCATAGGTGTCCTCCAGGAGGGAGGGGGAGAAGCTGCCCGTGCCGTTGGCCAGGCTCACCACCACCCGCCCGCCTTGCAGGAACGTGACATTTGCCGGCTGCCCGCCTGCAGCGGGGCCCACCACCGTGAGGGTGAAATTCTGCCAGGGCGCGGCCTTGAAGTTGTCCGCGACCGCGGTCACCTGGCCCACGGAATCGTTCGCGGTGAAGACCACGGCGTAGTCCCCCTGGACCGCGGCCAGGAAGGGCACGCCCCCGTTGTTGACCAGGGTGACGTTCGTGACCGAGCCGTTGGGGTAGGAGATGGCCGCCCAGGCCATGCTGATGCCCCGGTCATCCGCGACCGAGACGTTCAGCCAGACCGTGCCCCCGACGGGGGCGGTTCGGGGATCAATGGAGCGGGTCACGAACACCGGCGGGAGGTCGGCGCTCGAGAAGACCACGGTCCGGTTCTCCGCGGCGAACCGCACCATTCCCGTGCCGTCCCCCGCCTCGCAGGACCAGTGGTAGGTCCCGTCCTGGATGCCTGCCTTGAGGAAGGAGGCCTTGGCCGAACTCCCTGCCAGGGGCAGGGTCTGCTCCGCATGCCAGGTCCCGCCGATGTCGTTCCAGAGGGTGATGTTTGCCAGGGCGTTGGGCGAGGAGGCGGTGCAGTTGAATTCCCCGGTCCCTCCGGTGACCAGGGCGTTCTGGAGCGGGGTCTTGAGGGAGGTCTCTGGCTGCGGCCGCTCGAAGGAGATGCTCACGTCGTCCAGGGAGGGGGTGGCGACGGCATCCCCGGCAAGGAAGGCCGCGTACTGGAGGTACCTGCTGCTCCCCGTGACGGCGGACGGGCCAGTGTCGCTGGGGAACCATGCCCCCCACGACTCGTCAGGGACCGAGATGTTGCCCATCCGGAGGGAGATGTTGATGTCCGTGCCCGCAGGGAGGCCTTCGGTCCAGGCCAGCAGGGTCCAGTTCACCACGCTGCCGGCATCGAACACCCTGGAGGTGTAGTTCCCCCGGGGGAAGAGGGCGGCCCCGCTCTCCACGGCGAGGGTGACTGCCTCCCCGGTCAGGGTGGTGTTGGCGAAGGTGCCCTGGGCGAAGTCGCCCGCGGCGGTGTCGAGGAAGGTGTCCGCCCGGACCCCGGCGAGGGGCAGCAGGGCAAGCAGGGTGGCAAGCGCGATCCAGGCCCTCATGCCTTGTAGTTGGCCGCGGAACGTTAAAAAGGGGGGGCGGAGGATGGGCCCGCTTCCTCCCTTCGGCAGCTCCCCCCCTGGCACGGGCACGAGGCAGCTTCTGCATGCCCAGGGAACCCCAGCCCGGATGCCGGGCCTCTCCGCACCCCACCACCCTTTTTTAGCTCCCTTCCCACCATGGGTATGGTCCGCATCCTGGTCCGCTACGGCGAGATCGCCCTGAAGTCCGCGCCTGTGCGCAGGAGGTTCGAGCAGGCGCTGGTCAGGAACATCCGGGGAGCGCTGCACTCCAGCCTGCAGGTCCCCTGCAGGGTCAGCCGGGGATCCGGCAGGATCCTGCTCGACACCCCCCAGGAGGCAGTCCCCATCCTCCAGCGGGTGTTCGGCATCGTCTCCTTGTCCGTGGCCCAGGAATGCCCCGCAGACCTAGCGGCCATGACCGCTCTCGCCCTGGCCCTGACCAAGGGCTGGGAGGGCACCTTCGCGGTCCGCACCCGCCGGGTGGGCAAGCATCCCTTCAGCAGCCAGCAGGTGAACGAGCACCTGGGCAACAGCCTGCGTTCGCCGCAGCTGCGGGTGGACCTCTCCCATCCCCAGCACACCCTGCACGTGGAGATCCGCGACCGCACCGCCTTCCTGTTCACCGACGTCGTACAGGGGCAGGGCGGCTTCCCCCTCGGAAGCCAGGGCAAAATAGTGGCCCTCATCCACGACCTCGAGGGGGTGCTGGCAGCCTGGCTGTTCATGCGGCGCGGCTGCGCGGTCGTGCCCTTCTTCCCCCGCGAGCCCCTCGGGCTGGAGGCCCTGGAGGCGTGGGCCTTCCAGAAGCTCCCCTTCCGCCAGGGCGGCTCCCTGGCCGCTGCCATCCAGCAGGAGCGCTCCCTCGGGCTGGTGGTCGCACACCCCGGGGACATCGCCCGGTACAAACAGGAGTTGGGAATCCCGGTCTACTGTCCCCTGCTAGGGATGGAGGAAGGGGATCGTGTCCGCATGCTGAAGGAGCTTGGGTGTTGACACATGGTTACGATTGACAACGAATGGAGATGGCAGCCTTTTGGCTGGGTGTTCGTGGTCGTTTCCCTCCTGCTGTTTTTCTATTCGTTGCAGGTGCAAAGCATTTCCGGATACCTGGACGTGCGTATCGATGTGTTCGTGTCCCTGGTGGGAGGCATGGTGGGCGCCTTCTTAGGGTTCATCCTCTATGCCTTTTTGAGAGGGGTTGGAAGCATCCGCCTCCGGTCAGAACCGCTTCCAAAAAAACAGAAGGTATGGGGCGGGGGTGGAACCGGCCTTGAAAACCTCATTCCCGTCGAAATTGCTTCCGACATCGTGCTTTTCTTCCTCGGCCTCATCGTCCTATTCCTGGTTGCTATTGCCGTGCAAATGGCCGTCTTTTGGATCCTGCGGCGGCAAGGCTATACCTACCTGGACAACAAATGCCGGGACAGCCTGCGGATCGCGGTATTCACCGGCCTGCTGGTCGTATTCTTGCTCTGGTTCTTCGGTAAGTTATGAGCCGTCACATGAAGCTCTTCGCGTCCTGCTTGCGCTGCTGGGCCTTCTCCCAGTACTCGCGGGCTGCCAGGAGAAGGTCGGTGCCCTTGTCCCCGTTCCTGCCCCTGCGGGGGCGGACCTGGAGGAAGAGGGGGGCGTTCACGGCCTCGCCCACGATCAGGCCCCTCCCGACCCGGAGGGAGGAGAGGGAGCGCGCCGCTTCTGTGGATATCCCTTCGGAGGACTTCTGGATGTGGTCCAGGTCGTAGGGGTTGGTGATCCGGAGGATGATGTTGGTGTTGCACTGCGAGAGGACCGTGGTGGACAGCTGGACGGGCCGCTGGGAGATCAGGCAGAGGCAGGCGTGGAACTTCCTGCCTTCGCGCGCGATGGTGGTGATCACCCGGCGGGAGAGGGCCTGCTTGCTGGCGTCCTTCTCCGGGCAGAACTGGTGGGCCTCTTCCAGGACCAGGAGGAAGGGCGGGATCGTCCCCTTCCTGCGGAAGTAGAAGAGCTTGTCCGCCAGGTGCGCGGCGATGATCTGCTTCTTGCGCAGGCTGGTCGTGCCCGACAGGTCGATCACAGACATCCCGCCCTGGCGGGCGAGCTCCTCCAGGCCGGGGTGGTCCGCGGGGCCGAAGAGCCCGGTGGACGCCATGTCCCACAAGGCTGAAAGGAGGACATCCTTCGTGGCCTGCTTCATCTCCGTCGCCTCCACGCGCTCGATGACCTCCTTCAGCCCATAGGCAGATCCCTTCATGCCCCGGATGATCTTCTCCAATTCCCTGGCTTGCGCGGAGGAGAGGTCGGGCCCGTAGGCCGAGAAGTGATGATGATCCAGATGGGGGATCCCGATGCGGATGTCCCGCTCGGCGAAGACCCTGACCTTGCCAGCGAAGGCCGGGTCGTCCGCGAACCCAGGATATTCGCCATGGGGGTCGATCACGATGACGGCCATCCCCTCCTGCGGGGGGCGGGCAAGCAGCTCCTCGAGCAGGACCCCGGTCAGGTAGCTCTTCCCCGCGCCGGACATGGCCAGGATGGCCAGGTGCTTCTGCAGCAGGCGGGTCGGAGGGATGCGGACATCCACGGCATGGTTCACGAACGTGCCCAGGTGCAGGCCCGCAGGCACCATCCCGAAGAACTGCTCGAGGAGGCCGTGGTCAGGCTCCACCACCGCGGTCCCCGGGGACGGGGGGAAGAGGACGTCCTGGAATCCCTGGGTCCCTTGGACCCCCAGGGGGCTGACCTGCGCCACCAGGTACTCCCAGTCCGTGGCGGGGAAGATCTCATCCAGCCTTCTTCCGGAGGATTCGTACTCCTTTACGCTCTCGGGGGAGAGGTAGTAGCGGTTGGTCTTGAGGATGTCCATGACCCGGCCGATGAGCTTGCCCTCGTCCGTCTGCACCTGGACAAACTGCCCCCTGCGGACCTGGCCCTTGTGCACGACAAAGGAGAACTGCTGGGTCGAGGGCCCTTCCGGGGTGGAGATGACCGTCCCGTACTCCTGCATACGCCCTTTAGGGAGGCGAGCAATTTATACCCTTGGCAGGGGGCGAACGTTTCTCATTATCCCCTGGCGCAGCGTTTCTGTGCAGCGAATGATCACCTCAGGGTTAGGAATCGACATAAAAAATGAGACCACTGCCCCCATGGTCGAATTGGCCATCAGCAGGGTGAAAGCCAGACAGGAGGCGTTGCCCAGCAGGAACGAGGACCATTGAAGGGACGCTGCACGGCCAGGGGGTCCATGCAGACTGAAACATGCCCGAACCAGTAACGGTTGTGTTACTGTATGACGATCCCTTAGAGCCTATCCTGAAACCTCTCCTCCGCGATGGGCCGCGGCGTGCAGGCATCCACCTGCCGGATGGCGGTCGTGCGGAACCGGCAGCTTGGACAGGGGCCAGCTCCTCCAACCCACACTGGCGGAAGTCGTCCGGTGCGTTTTGGGACGGGCTCTTAGTACAACAATAACCCATCATTCCTTGGAATGCATCCCCTTCGCTTGGGAAGTCGCTGTACGTTCAGCTTCGCCATGTCTCCGGGGGCCTCCGCTGAACCGTCCACCGCACCATTTCCGTGCAGGCGGGAATAGGCATCTGCAAGGGATCAAGGATCCGCCTGCGCCGCTTCTCGCGCACCTGCTGACGTGTCCGCGAGCCGCACTTCACCTCTTGCCGCGATCCCCGGGATTCTGCCAGGGGCTGCCCAGAATGTCTACCCTACCGAAGTGATAGTCCAGTTCCAGTAATACCAATATTAATGATGACATGAATAAAAGTAAGGTTTAAATACTCGCTGCCATATACTAATGGTATGTACATTGAAAGGGAAATAAAAGAGCATTTCAAACGGGTGGCGGGCATCTATCCTGTCATAGCGCTGACAGGGGCGCGCCAGTCAGGAAAAACAACCTTCCTGAAGGA
>JACQOD010000018.1 GCA_016202725.1 Candidatus Aenigmatarchaeota archaeon
AGCTTCTGCTGTATGTGTTTAGGCCCCGCGCCGCCAGAACCCTGCGGGGCCTTGGCCCGCAGATGCATGGCACGCGCCTGGGCGCGGGGCCGTGGAGATGGAGGTCATCACGGTCGCAGGAATGCTGGCCATTCCTGGGTTAGCTGGCATCAAACGCCCGCCGCTGTAGCGGCGGGTAGTTTACCTTGCCGCCGCAGGCGCTCTTGCTTCTGATTTCATTGTTCCCTCCGTGTTGGAAACCGATAGCATGCGTTTGGCAGCTACACACGCACCTTCTGCTACGCAAAGAAACGCTCCCGCCGAGATTCGAACTCGGGTCTCCGGGTACTTTCGCGCTCACAGGCCCGCAGGCCTCGCTTTTTTCAAGCCGCGCTCGAAAACCCGGCATACTTAACCGGGCTATACTACGGGAGCCTGTATTCCCATTGGGCTCCGCTATTTATATTAGGTCCTAGCGGAAAAGACGCGATCCGCATCTCGGATTTCAGGACGACCGAATGGGTCCGGCAGGAATTGAACCTGCGATTTCTCGCATGTCAAGCGAGCGTCCTGGCCGCTGCCTATAGCCACTAGACCACGGACCCGTGAGTAGTGATTCTGCAGACGCATTTATTAATAGCAGTCGGGCACGGATTTGTTGCTGCCCGCGTTGGAATGGAGGACTACAGCAAGAACTCCTTGTTCAGGGGGAAGGCCGTGCTCGCCCGGATATCCCCGCTTCCCAGGACGAACTGGGTCACCCGGTTGAGGCCGATGCCGCAACCCGCATGCGGGACGGGATGCGCGCGCACGAGGTCCAGGTACCAGCGGAAGTCCTCGATGCCGCCCCCGCGCCGCTCGAGGAGCCGGAGCATGGACGAGGCCTGCAGCCGCGCGAGGAGCTTCCCGTAATCGTGCTCGCGCTCCGCGGCCCCCACCGCTTCCCCGCTGTGGGGAAGGATGAGGTCCGCGCTGTTCACGACTGCTGGCTGGTCAGGGTTCTCGCGCATGTTGAAGAACTTGATTGCCTTGGGGTAGTGCGTGATGAAGACGGGACCGCCCGCGTGGGCGGCGAGCTTCTGCTCGTGCGGATGCTTGAGGTCGTCCCCGAACCGCAGCTGCTCCCCCATCCCGTTCAGCAGGGAAATGGCTTCGCGGTAGGGGATCTTGGGGAACGGGGCGCGCACCTTCCTGAGGGACGGGATGTCCGCGCCAAGCAGCTCGAGCGGCTCCCGGGCGGTCGCAAGGGCCCGGCGAAGCATGGAGGTGACGGTCTCCTCGATCTGGGCCATGAGTACCTGCAGGCCGCCCTCGGGGGGCGTGGCGAACTCGATCTCGAGGAGCGGGAACTCCGTCAGGTGGCGGGCATCGACCGCCGGCTCGGCGCGGAAGCTGGGGCCCATGCAGTACACCCGCTGGAGGCGGGGGATGAAGGCCTCGAGGTACAGCTGCCCGGTCTGGACAAGGAAGCCCGGCGAGCCGAAGTAATCCACTGAGAAGAGGGTCTCAATGTTCTCGCAGGCCCCGGTCGCCTTGGTGATGTGGGGCGTGAGGATGTGCACGAAGCCGCTCCGCATGAACGAGTCCAGGGCGCCCTCGGCGAGCGCACCCTCCACGCGCGCGACCGCAGCCAGGTCCTGCTCGTGCAGGAGGTCCCAGCGGCTACCGGTCAGGAGGCGTTCGGTATCGGCTCTCATACGTTTATGCTATAGAGTTGTATTCTTTTTCCTTTTTCCTGACAAGAAAGTATCATAGTGTTGTATTTAAACCCGCCCGGGAAGGGAGAATCGATGGCCCTGACTCCCGAGACCATGCGGAAGCTGACGACGTTCGTCCGGGCGAAGCCCCGGACCGTCCAGGAGATCGCCCACCTGCTGGGGAGGAACTGGCGCACCGCGGACCGGTATGCGGACCTGCTGGCGAAGGAAGGCGCGCTCTCGGTCCGCACGTTCCGGGAAGGCACGCGCGGGGCGCTGAAGGTCGTCTACTGGAATCCCCAGGAGCATATCGGGTCTTCGGAGTTCCAGGAGAAGTTGCTCAAAGCGCTGGAGGGCCGCCGGAAGGATGAATTCTCCCCCTTCGATCTGTACCAGTACGTGGATGCGAAGCAGCGGCACGCCTCCCTCCACGAGGGCAGGGGAGGGGAGTTCATGCGCGGCTCCCTCGAACGGGCGGGCGAACAGGTGCTGAGCTTTTCCGGAAACCTTTCCTGGATCCACGCGGCTGAGCGGGGACGCAGGCTCGAGGACGTGATCCGCTCCCTCGCGGAGCGGGGGGTCCCCCTGAAAGTGCTCTGCCGGGTCACGATCGACAGCATCAAGAACGTGCGCGCCCTGCTCGCCCTCAACGAACGGGTGGGGAAGAATATGGTGGAGATTCGCCACTGCGAGCAGCCGCTCCGCGGGTTCGTGATTGACCGGACGCTCGCGAGGTTCCGGGAGACGCGGGACCCCGCAGGGTACGAGCGGGGGGAACTGGACCGGCAGGTGACCCTGTTCTACGAGATCTATGACCCGGAATGGGTGGAGTGGGTGCAGAAGGTATTCTGGTACCTTTTCCGGACGTCTCTCCCGGCCGAAAAGCGCATCAAGGACTTGGAGAGCATCCGCAACACGTATCGGCTGTGAGATCCCGGCGATGGGCCCGGCCGGATTCGAACCGGCGGCCTTCACCGTTCCCATCCAGCGGTTGTGAGGGTTCCGTCTGCAGAGCAGATGACGTCATACCACTAGACCACAGGCCCACGTGCCTTAAGTTATGCCGGGGCATTTAAATAGCATGAAGCTGCCTGCCCTGCTGCAGTTCCTCTACTCGTTCGGCTTCAACCTGGTCTACCGGACCTTGCCCGCCTTCCTCGCGACCCTCTCGGCAAGCGCGGTCCAGATCAGCCTCGTCCACACCGCCTACAACGGGGCGGGCATCCTCAAGGTGCCCTTCGGGGCTGCGGTCGATCGATTGGGGAAGAAGCGGGGCATCCTAATCAGCTTCCTGGCCATTTCCCTGCTGGCGGGCGTGCTGTCCGTCGCCACCACGATCCCCCAGTTCATCCTCCTCTTCTTCCTCCTGGGCCTGACCGCGAACGTCTACTACTCCTCCATCAATGCGCTGGTCGCGGACCGCAGCAGGAACAAGACCGCGGCCCTCTTCCGCCTGGAGAGCGCGTACCAGCTCGGCTTCGTCCTCGGGCCGCTCCTGGGGGGAGCGCTCGCCCTCCGGTGGGGGATGGCGGCGGCGTTCTGGGCCTGGGCCATCCTGGGGGCAGCGGGCTTCCTCCTGAGCATGTGTTTGCCCGCAGGCGGGGAGCCCGCGGGCAAGCGGGGGATGCTGGCCTTCCTGCGGTCCCAGCGGGGCCCGCTCCTGCTGGTGCTCGGCATCGGAGGATTGTTCACCGGCTTCATCCAGAGCGTCCTCGACCTGGCCATCCCCTTGTATGCCACGTCGCTGGGCATGGACATCGCGCAGGTGGGCATGCTCTTCGCGGGAGCTGCAATCCTCACGGTCGTGAGCATGCTCCTCTTGGGCAGCCGCATGGACCGGTGGGGGGAGCGGCGCTCCCTGGCGGTTATGGTGCTGTGCATGGGCCTGCCGTTCCTTTTCCTGCCGTTCGCGCGCGATCTGGTCTCGCTCGCGATCCTGGCGGGGATATCCTCCGTGGGGCGCGCCGCGGGCCTCAACATCGCCCGGGCCTTCATCGCCCGCCGTGTCGGGCCTGCCGAATCCGCGACGGGCATGGGCGCGTGCGACACGCTCCAGTATGCGGGCCGGGTGGCCGGCCCCCTTGCCGCCGGCGCGGTGATCGAGATCCTGTCATTCGCGGCGCTGTTCTGGGGGGTTGCTGCCGTCGCCCTGCTCGGCCTCGCCGCCCTGGCGGCCTTTCCCTGGAGAGGGGAGCATGCATAAAAGGCCGGCCTCCCTGGTGGTGTGTATGAAAGGGAAGAAACTCACCCCCGAGCAGCATCACGTCCTGAAGGAATGCGGCACTGAAACCCCGTTCTCAGGGAAATACTGGAACCACCACGAGCAGGGCAGCTACCGCTGCGCAGGCTGCGGCGCCCTGCTGTTCTCCTCGAAGGACAAGTTCGACTCCGGGACCGGCTGGCCCTCGTTCACCCGCTCCCCGGGGGCCGTGCAGGAAAAGGAGGACCGCTCCTCCGGGATGCGGCGGGTCGAGGTGCGCTGCGCCCGCTGCCAGGGCCACCTCGGCCACGTCTTCCCTGATGGACCAGCCCCTGGGGGGCAAAGGTACTGCATCAACTCCGCCGCGCTGGATTTCCGCAAGGGCGCGAAAAAGAAGTAAGCGCCGGAGCCAGGCGCGGGATCCGGGTATAACTCAGTGCATGCCGTTTACGGTGCGGCGCTGATTATGTCGTATCCGCGGAATCCGTCTTTATAAAAGCAGCCCAGCCCCTCATCCCGAGCCCTCTAGAGCGTTCGCATAGTGGCTCAGCCTCCAGCCTCAGCTAAGATCACATCTCAGCCTACCTTCATCCAGTATCGCCTTTTTAAGGATCGAACCAAACTTTCCTCATGGGGAGCGCGTGGGCAGGCCACAGGTTACTCACCGTGAGCCTGCTCGCCATTCTTTTTCCACTCTCTTTTCTGATCTTTCTCCCATCCTCCGCATCCTCCCCCGTCGCCACCGTATCCTATGGCCCCACCTGGGAGCAGGTGTGCCAAGGCAACGCCTGCACCGTCACCCTGTACCAGCACCAGAAGTTCTACCGCGACGGCGGCGAATGGCGCCAGATTGACGAGCGCTTCCAAGC
>JACQOD010000022.1 GCA_016202725.1 Candidatus Aenigmatarchaeota archaeon
AGGGAAAAATGAAATCAGAAGCAAGAGAACCTGCGGTGTGCAATGAGCTAAACACATACCGGAGAAGAAGTGCCTCACCTTCCAGAAGAGGCTGGAGCAGAACAGGGACAAGCTCTTCACGTTCATGTACCGCGCGGGCGTCAAGAGCGACAACAACGCCGCCGAGCGCAGCCTGCGGCCAAGCGTGGTCATGCGGAAGATCACCGGCGGGAACCGATCAGCAAAGGGGGCGAGGAACCACCATGAAGTGATCATGTCCGTCATGGGAACGTGGCAGAAGCAGGGGATGGACGTCCTCAGCCACGGGGAGGAGTATATGAGGAATCGCGTGCGGTAGGTGAGTAGTTACCCCCGTGCGCGCGCAGCGAAGCGGTTGCGCTGCTCTCCTGGGTCCGCCAAGGCCCGAGGCAATTTATGCCCTGGGATGCAATATTACGCACATGCCAGCCTCCCGACGCCCGCGGCGCCCCGCACGCCCGCTCCGCCGCGCCAAGCGCGCGAAGCCTGCTGCCCGCCATCCTGCCCGCCCGGCCCGCGCCATCCAGAGGGCGCCATCCCCGAAGCATGCTCCTTCCCGCGGACCAGTGCGCCCGGCCCGCGCAGCCGCGCGCCCGGCGAAACCGCCGGCACCTGCGGGTGCAGGCACGCAGTCATCCCGCCCGGCTGCAGCGGAGCAGCCCAGGATCCCGGGCAAGCCCCACGCCCCTCCGCCCCGCCAAGCCCGCCTCCCGCATCCCCTGCTCCCCCTGGGGGAGCCACGGCAGGGGGTCCTGGAAACCAATGTCGACCGCCTCTACCGCCTCATCAAGCAGCAGGGCAGCATCCCCATCGTCCAGGCCGCGGCCCGGTTCCAGGTGCCCGTGGCCACGATCGAGGAATGGGGATCTATCCTCGAGCAGCACAAGCTCATCCGCCTGCACTACCCCAAGTTCGGCCAGGTCCTCCTGCAGGACCTGCCCGTGGACCGCGCGCCGAAGGCCGCCTCCCCGGGGGCAGCGCCGCGCCCCCGCGGGAGGCCCAAGAAGGGTCCCCTTCTCCTGGTCGTGCTCCTGCTCGGGGTCCTCGCGGCTGTCCTGGCCCTCCGGGGAGGAGTCCCCGCGGTCCAACCTTCTTTAGTCCTGGTGCCCATTCTCATCGTGTTCCTCCTGCTGTTCGGCATGGCCAAGAGGAGGCGGTCGCGCCGGGCACGCCCAACTGCCGTGGCAGCGCCTGGTCCTGCGCCGCTCCCGGAGGCGGGGGCGCGCCCTGTCCGGGCGGCTCCGGCCGCCCCGCCAGTTCCCGGAGCCCGGGAGGAATCGGGGGAGGACGCGCCCCAGGGCTGAGGTGACGCATGGAGATCGAGAAGCACTACGACCTTGACGTGGACGGGGTGCGGGCCACGGTCCTGATCGAGCACAAACCCTCTGAGTTCGTGCCCCTCTACACCCTCTCCTCTCCCTCGGTCGAGCCTGCAACGCAGGCCGTGCTGGACGCGGTCAAGGAGAAGCTCATCACCGAACTGGACCTCCGGCCTGCAGAAGTCATCGACCCTGCCGAAGTCAGGGTGCTCAAGAAGAAGTTCCTCGCCCGGTCGCAGGACCTCATCAAGGCGGAAATCCCCGGCCTGTCCAAGGAGAAACTCGAAACCCTGGCCGGGCTCCTCACCCACCACTCCCTGGGCCTGGGCGTGCTCGAGGTCATGCTGCAGGACCCGCGCCTGGAGGAGATCGTGGTGAACGGGGCCAAGCAGCCGGTCTGGGTCTACCACCGGCAGATGGGCTGGCTCAAGACCAACGTGGTCATCGCCACGGACGCGGAGATCTACAACTACGCCGCCTCCATCGGGAGAAGGGTGGGCAGCCAGATCACCTACCTGAATCCCCTCATGGACGCCTACCTCCCCAGCGGGGACCGCTCCAATGCCACCCTGTTCCCCATCTCCTCCTCCGGGAATACCCTGACCATCCGGAAGTTCGCGTCCCGGCCGTGGACCATCACGGACTTCCTGGAGTCCAGCACGATTTCCTATGAAATCGCGGCCTTCCTCTGGCTGGCCATCCAGTACGAGATGAACATGATCATTTCAGGAGGCACGGCCAGCGGGAAGACCTCGCTCCTCAACGTCATCGCCTGCTTCATCCCGCCCACCCACCGCATCCTCAGCATCGAGGACACCCGGGAGATCCAGCTTCCCCAGTTCCTCCACTGGGTCCCCCTGACCACCCGGCCATCCAATCCGGAGGGGAAGGGGGAAGTCACCATGCTCGAGCTCATGATCAACACCCTGCGGATGCGCCCGGACAGGATCCTGGTCGGGGAGATCCGCCGCTCGCGCGAGGCTGAGGTACTCTTCGAGGCCATCCACACCGGCCATTCCGTCTACTCCACCCTCCACGCCAACACCGCCCAGGAGACCGTCCGCCGGCTCACGAACCCGCCCATCGACATCCCCCCCACCCTGCTCAGCTCGCTCCAGATCGTGGTCGCCATGCACCGCGACCGCCGGCGGGATGTGCGCAGGGTGTTCCAGGTGGCCGAGCTCCTCGCCCGCGACGGCGGCACGGCCATTGATGTCTCCACGGTGTTCGGGTGGAACCCGTCCACGGACAAGCTCGTCGAGATGAAACGGTCGGTCCGGGTCCTGGAGGAGATCAAGTTCTACACGGGCATGACCGATGACGACATCAAGCAAGACCTGGACGAGAAGGCCAGCATCCTGAAGTGGATGGTGAAGCAGCAGATCAAGGACGTCAACAAGGTGGGGGAAGTGGTTTCCCGCTACTACACCGACAAGGCCGAGCTGCTCCGGGCCATCCGCCGGGGAGGATGAGGGGCATGGCCCTGCTCCTTGCCCCCCCAGCGCCAGTGACGGGCATCACCGCCACTCCCTTCCCGGCAGCTGCCCTTCCGCGCCGCCACGGCCCGGCAACGGGGGGCTGCCGATTGTGGTGTGCGCGGACCTCGGGGAGCGCTGGCCTGCCCCGGGCAGGCGTCCTGATAGGCGCGGCGCCGCCGCTTCCCGGGCGCGCCGGGAACCGCTGCCGCGCAGGCCGCCCGCAGCGGGGACCCCCCGCCATGAAAGGGTCCGCTGCGCTCGTCCATGCCCGGGAGGCCGCATGAAGAAGATCCCCTTCCTGCCGATGCGCTTCGACCGGGCGAAGGCCCGCGCCCAGCGCTTCCGCGGCTGGGGGGAGAGCATGCACAAGTTCTTCCCCGGGATGGAGTTCGACCTCGAACAGGCCGGCATGCCATTCGACGCGCGGGAGTGGCTGGGCCTGGGTTTCTTCGCGGGCGGGGTCTACTTCCTCCTGCTCTTCGCGGCCGCCTTCTCCATCACCCTGGGGCTGGGCCTGCCCCCCCAGGCGGCGGGGGGCCTCGCCTTTGCGGTGGGCATGGGCGTGGGGGGGATGGTCTTCATGTACTTCTCGCTCACGCCCCGCCTCCACACCAAGAAGAAGGTCCGGGAGATCGAGAAGAACCTGCCCTACGCCATGAACCACATCCTGATCCAGATCCGCTCTGGCGTGACGTTGTTCGCCGCGCTGGTCTCGATCGGCTGGAGCAACTACGGGCAGCTGTCCCTGGAGTTCCGCAAGGCCGTGAACGAGATCAACACCGGGAAGTCGGAGATCTCCGCCCTCGAGCAGCTCGCGCGGGACAACCCCTCCCTCTTCTTCCGCAGGATCATGTGGCAGATGGTGAACGCCCTGAAGGCGGGGAGCGACATCGGGGTGGTGCTCAAGGCCATCGTGGAGAACATCACCTCCGAGCAGCTGGTCGCCATCAAGAAGTATGGGTCCCAGCTCAACCCCATGGCGCTCTTCTACATGATGCTGGTGGTGATCTTCCCCACCCTGGGGATCGTCTTCCTGCTGATCCTCTTCTCCTTCATCGGGGGGGCGACATTCGGCCTCGAGCCGGTCCTGGGGGCGATCCTGGGCTTCCTCGTCTTCGTGCAGGTCATGTTCATCGGCATGGTCAAGAACAAGCGGCCGGGGGGGCTCTGAGATGTGGCGGCGCAAGGCGGTGCAGGCAGGGGCCGCGGGGCCGGCACCGGCAGGGAAGCGCCCCCCAGCCGAGCGACGCACCTCCCTTTTCCATGCGATGCCCTTCTCCTACCAGCACAAGCTCAAGGAGCTCCTCCGCCTCGCGGGCAGCAAGCGCTCTCCGGAGGGCTTCCTCCGCGGAGCCCTGGTCTGGTCCCTGCTACTGGGAGGGGTGGCGGGCTTCCTTTCAGGGACCCCCCTGGTCTTCCCGCTGGCGGCGGCCGTCGTCTTCGTCCTGGCGCACGGCATGCTGGTCCTCGCCGTGGACCGGCGGACCAAGTTCGTGGAGAACATCCTGCCCGACGCCCTCCAGCTGATGGCGGCCAACGCCCGGGCAGGCTACATCCCCAGCCGGGCGCTCATGCTGTCTGCGAGGAAGGAGTTCGGCCCCCTGGCCGAGGCCATCAAGTATGCCGGCAAGGAGATGCTCACCGGCCAGAGCGTCGAGGAAGCCCTCCGCCTGATACCCCGCCTCTTCCGCTCGGACATCCTCGAGAAGACCATCAACCTCATCATTGAAGGCTCCCGCTCGGGGGGGCACTTCGCCACCCTGCTGGAGGAGAACGCCGAGCAGATCCGCCGGTCCCAGGTCGTCCAGAAGGAGGTCAAGGCCAACGTCATGATGTACATCATCTTCATCGGGTTCGCGGGCGTGGTTGCTGCCCCTGTTTTGTATGCCTTGTCGGGCTTCCTCATCACCACCATCGGGACCGTCGGCTCGGCAGCGGCCGTCCCCGAGCAGGCCTTCGCGAAGATCCCCTTCGTGCAGTTCGGCGGCCTGGAGATCTCCCCCGCCTTCATCTACTGGTTCAGCGTGGGCGCCATCGCCATCACCACCTTCTTCGGGGGGATCCTGATCGGGGCCATCTCCGCGGGGAGCGAGCGCGCGGGGATCAAGTACGTGCCCATCTTCATGACCGTGGCCTTCGTCATCTTCTTCGTCGCCAACAGCTTCATCGGCAACCTGTTCGGCGGCCTCATCCCGGGCGGGTAGCGGGGCGGCAAGCCGGAGGGTGCTGCTTGGCCCCCAGGCGCTACTGCAGGGCCTCCATGATGGAAAACGCATCTGCCAGCCCGCGGGGAGCCGCACCCTGCGTTTCGTGAGGGGGGTCTGCCCCCGCGAGGAGCGGCGGTCATGCGCGCCGCTGGCGGCAGGTCCAGCACCACCAGGCCCCGCGCCCTATTACACTGTTATACGGAGGGACCGGCAGTTTCTCCAGCAACCGGCAAGCGGCGCCCCACTTTTTTCCGCATCCCCCGCCCCGGGCCCGCCAATCTTTAAATACCGGGTCTGCCAAGTAAATGTAGAGACCATGAGGCAGCTTAAAGGGCAATCAGCAATGGAATACCTGATGACGTACGGGTGGGCCATTCTGATTATCATCATCGTGGTGGCTGTCCTCTTCTCGCTGGGTGTCTTCAACCCCTCAACCTACACCCAAACAACCGCGACCGGACTCTCTGGCTTCCGCGTACCCGCGGGGGGCTGGCAACTCAGCTCCGGCGGGACGCTCACCATGCAAGTTGAGAATGGTGTAGGCGCCACGATTGATATCCAGGGTACCGGAGTTCGCATTGGATCGACTGCCGGCTCCATCAATCACACATGGGGTAGTGAAGTGCGACTCGGTCCCGGACAGACAGTAACTCTCAACCTCACCGGCTTAGGAAGCCGAACGTCCGGAACAGCGTACTCGGCAGACATCAACATTACCTACGAGAATGTGGACACCGGCCTCCCCGGCTTCATCAGCACGGGCACGCTGACCGGTACGGTCACATAAGCCACCACACAATCGGGTTTTTTCTTTTTTCTTTTGTTTTCCCTCCGCCAGCGGCAGCGCGGACGGCGGCGGGTCGCCGGGCCATCACCTGATCTATCGAGCGGTCAATGCGGGGAAAAGCCAGTTCGCCCCCACCCCATTTAAGCCTCTTTCCCCAATGAGTAAGCATGCGGGGCGGTGTTGGGAGCAGGATGCAGCGCTCGGCGATGGCATGTGCAGCACCGCCTCCCCGGGCGTCCGCCCGCCGCGGCCAGGTCGCCTTCGAGTACATTATCATCGTTGGCCTGGTCCTGCTGTTCCTCATCCCTCTCTGGGCCTACATCACCTCGGTCAAAAGCCAGACCTCTGCCCAGCTCTCCCTCACCTACGCCCAGACAGCGGCCGATCGCCTGGTCTCGAACGCCGACCTCGTGCATTCCCAGGGCCAGCCGGCCAAGGTCACCATGCGCCTCTACCTCCCCCCGGGGATCCAGAACGTCTCCTTCCTGAACACCACGATCCTCCTGAAGGTGTGGGTGAACGACCGCCTCACGGACGTGGCCGCCACCTCGATCGCACCCCTGAACGGGAGCCTCCCCGCGCGGGAGGGCACCTACCGGGTTGCCCTGGAATCCTTCGGGACGTACGTGAATGTCAGCGTGGTGTGAAGGTGGAGGATCAGTCTACCCGCGGGGGGATACGATGGCCCTGTTCCTTCCCTGCACCCCTGGCAAGGTTTAATACCCCTTCCCCCGAATATACGCATACGCCTCGGTAGCTCAGTCGGTAAGCTTTCTTTCGAAAAGAAAGCTTGCAAAGAAACCGGAAGGAAGCTCGACAGAGAGCGTTGCCTTGGTAAGGCAAAGGTCGCGAGTTCAATTCTCGCCCGGGGCTTTCAAGGGGTCATAGGCTAGTGGCAGACCGGCCGGCTCCAGTCCTCGAGCGCAGACGCCTGCGGGCGGGCGATGAAACCGGCATGTGGGAGTTCGATTCTCCCTGACCCCATCCGGAGCAATGTTCCGTTGTCTGAGTCAATCCATAAAAGCTGGCATGGAAAGGCGATGACATGGACAACGGAGCAGAACTCTATCCAGATGTCTCCAAGAGCCTGGAGAGGGCAAAGGAGGTTGTGAGGGGTTCTCCATCCATCTATGAGGGCAACAAGAAGGCGCTTCTGGACTTCCTTCCTCGAGGAATCGAGCAAATCTTGCCTGCGCTCACAGCCAGCTTTCCTCTGCCACCGCGCTTTTTTTGGTCCATCCTACCTTTTTATAGCTTCCCCCGCAACAACTACCCATGGCGAACGAACGGAAGGCCACCGCCGTGGCGAACGCGAACATCGCCCTGGTGAAGTACTGGGGGAAGCGGGATCCTGCCCTCATCCTCCCCTACAACGGGAGCATGAGCATGACCTGCGAGGGCCTCCAAACGATCACCACCGTGGCCTTCGCGGGCGAGGGCCAGGACGAGATCATCATCAACGACGACGAGTTGCGCAAGGACGAGAAGGACATACGGGGGCATTTGGACCGCATCCGGAAGCTTGCCGGCATCCAGGGCAAGGCCCGGATCGTGTCCGAGACGAATTTCCCCGTGGCCGCAGGCCTGGCTTCCTCTGCATCTGGCTTGGCAGCCCTCACCCTGGCCGCCGCAGCGGCCGCTGGCCTGCAACTCTCCCCCAAGGACCTCTCCATTCTGGCCCGCCAAGGCTCTGGCTCCGCCTGCCGCTCCATCCTGGGCGGATTCGTGGAGTGGAAGCGCGGCTCCCAGCCGGACGGCACGGACAGCTACGCCCTGCAGGTGGCGCCGCCGCAGCACTGGCCTGACTTCCGGATGGTGGCCTGCATTGTCTCGGACAAGGCCAAGCCCGTGGGTTCCCGGGCGGGCATGGCCCAAACGGTGGCAACGTGCCCCTACTACCCCCAGTGGGTCGAGACCGCCACCAAGGACCTGGAGACCGTCCGGCAGGGCATCCTCACGAAGGATTTCCTGGCCGTGGCGGCCGCCGCGGAGTTGAACGCCCTGAAGATGCACGCCACCATGATGACCACGACCCCGCCCATCATCTACTGGACCCCGGCGACCCTGGAAGTTATGCACGCGGTCCGGGCCTGGCGGGAGGAGGGCATCCCCGCCTACTTCACCATGGACGCGGGCCCGCAGGTCAAGATCCTCACCCTGGAGCCGCAACTGGCAGAGGTGGAGCGCCGGCTCTCCCAGCTGGAGGGCGTGGCCCGCACCATCGTCTGCACGCCCGGCCAGGGAGCCGCTCTCCAAGAGAAGCACCTCTTTTAACGTCCGCAGCCACAACAACCGTCGCTAGGGAATCGACAGAAAATAATGATACCACAAACCCCATGGTCGAATTGGCCATCAGCAGGGTGGAAAGCCAGGCAGCTCCCAGCGGGAACCAGGGCCTGTTGAAGGGACGCTTCACGGTTGGGGGAACCCATGCAGCATGAAACATGCCCGAACCAGTAAAGCCGGTTAGGGTAATTCATGACGATCCCTAGCCACCACGACGCCGCGTCCTTTCTCCCCCTGAAACGCGGCGAGGTTGCCCGTACACGATAGGTCTCGGAAGGAAGTCGTGTCGATTCTATGGACTTGGCACGGTGGTCCGGCTTGGAACCAATGCAAGCATTTAAAGCAGTAGTTGGATAGATACTCACAAAAGGAGGTGGCTCATGGAACAAACATTCCGCCTAAATGGTGACGAGGAAGAGGAGGAAGACGAAGACCTCTAATCCCACCCCCTTTCTTTCTTTTTCTGGCAGGGATCCCTTTCTTCTCATATGTCCGTTTCCCCCAAGGCGTTCATCCTGGATGTGGACGGCGTCCTGCGCGACTCCGCGCCCCCCGCCCTCGAAGGGATGAGCAGGGGCTTCGCGGCCTGCGGGCTGGATGCCCGGTTCTCCGTCAGGGACTACCGGACCATCCGCGCCGTGGGGAAGTACAACAACAGCCGCAACTGCATCGCCCTCATGCTCGCGCTCTACCGCGAGGGCAGGAAACCCGGGCAGTTCCTCCAGGGAGACCCGGAGAAACGGTTTGATGCGCTGGTGAGCGGGATCATCAGGCCGGAGGACCGCGACACCATCGAGCGCATCCGCAAGGTCTACAAGGACTTCTCCTACTCCCCGGAGGCAGGGGACTACGTCCGCATCCTCCCCAAGGTGCCGGAGGCCCTGCGCCTCCTGAAGCGCGCGGGGTTCGCCCTGGCAATCTGGACCAACTCCGGCAGGGCCACGGTGGAGCGGGACCTGGGGCCCCTGCTCGCGCGCTTCGCGCACCTCCTCGCGGGGGAGGACACCCAGGTCAAGAAGCCCGATCCCCGGGGAATCTTCCTCGTCTGCAAGAAGCTCCATCTCCCTCCCGCGGAGGCAGCCTACGTGGGCGACGCCGCCGTGGACATCCAGGCAGCCAAGGCAGCGGGGGCGGCCAGCATCGCCCTGACCTCCGAGGTCCCCGATCCCCGCCTGCTCCGAAGGGAGAGGCCGGACCTGGTCTTCCCGGACCTCTACCGCATGGCGAAGCACTTCTGCGCTGGCAGGTGAGGCCAAGCGAGAGGGCCCGGGCTTTTATATTCCCACCCCAAACAGCAGGCATGCCCTTGACCCAGCATGCTACGGTCGCCATCCTGATCGAGCGGCGCGGGAAGATCCTGCTGATCCGGCGCGGCTACCCTCCTGAGAAGGGGTTCTGGGCTTTGCCGGCCGGCCACGTCGACCCGGGAGAAACCCCCTGGCAGACCGCGGTCCGCGAGGCCAGGGAAGAGATCGGCGAGACCGTCGTGGAGCGGAAGCCCCTCCTGCGGTTCGCCCATGATGCCAGGGTAGATCACCGCCACCGGGCCACGGTCTTTCGCGGCAGGCTGGTGGGGGAACCCCGGGCAGGATCCGATGCTGCAGCAGCCCAATTCTTCCGGAGGAGCGAACTCCCTGCGATGGAAATCACCCACTACACCAACCTCATCCTGAACGCCCTGCGGTACGGGAAGATCAGGGGATGATATGGCAGAGGAAGTCTACGACGTGGTGGATGCGCAGGACCAGGTGGTCGGGCGTGCCACCCGCGAGACATGCCACCGCCAGGGGCTCATCCACCGGGCGGTGCATATCCTCATCTTCAACCCGCGGGGGGAACTCCTCCTGCAGGAGCGGTCCCAGGCGACGGGCACGTTCCCCGGCAGGCTGACCAGCTCCGCCTCCGGGCACGTGGCCGCGGGGGAGACGTACGAGGAGGCGTCCCGCCGGGAACTCCTGGAGGAGCTGGGGATTGCCGTCCCCCTCGAGCGGGTGGGGTTCGTTCGCAGTCACGATCCCGTACATATGCAGAACATCACGGTCTTCCGCGGCATAGCTGAAGGGCCATTTACGAAGGAGGACGCCAGTGTTGAGAAACTCACTTTCCTCCCGCTGGAGCAGGTGCGGCAATGGGTGCGCGCGACCCCGGACAAGTTCACCCCCGCCTGCAGGGCCGTGGTCGCGCTGCTAGGGTGAAGGGATGCGGGGCAGCGGCCTGCTCTTGACACCACGCAACGCGCGTTGACGCGCGAGATGGTCAGAGTCCCCACGCTTGGCTTGCAGCGGCAAGTTGCTCCGCGAAGCCCTTCCGGGGCAGCACAAGCACGCCGCTATCCGGCTGGCGGGCGATGTCCAGGTCCCAGGGGAAGACGTAGCCGCCTTCCATGACCACCACGTGCGGGAAGCCTCCATCCTGGAGGGCGGCGACTTCCTTGGCGTCATACCGGTCATCCACCCGGACGACCCGCTCCCGCGGGATACTGAGTTCCTCGGCGATGCGCGCGAGCTGGACGACCTTGTCCCCGCCGCCCACGCTCTTGTCGAGGATGCGGCTGCGGGAGATGACGCACTTCTCGCCCTCCACGTCGCCGCGGGCCATCCGCCCTTCGGCAGCGTACTTGAGGCACAAGCTGTAGATGGAGGCTGCGTCCTTGGACGAGGCAAAGTAGGGGACGAACCCCCGGACGAACTCATCCGGCGCCCTCAGTTCCATGGTCTGCGCCAGGGCGCGCAGCTCTTCCACCGCATCCGGATACGGGGACTGCAATCCTTCCCAGCCCTCCCTGCCCATTGCCTGCAAACGGGCGCGCTCGCGGTAGAAGAAGCTGCCATCCCCCACCCCGAAGGCTTGCCAGTCGTCCGGATGCGCGGCCTTGAATTCGTGATAGAGGGCGATGGCGGGGGCGAACGCCTCCTTGTTCGTGGGGTCGGCGATCATCTGCAGGACGAGCTGCGGATGCGCAGTGATGACCTGCACGACCGGGAGATAATCGCCAGCCTTGGCCACAAGGGGCCGCAGCAGGGTGAACGCCTGGTAGGGGGAGCTTTCCCGGATATCGCTGGTGAATTCCTTGGGGTCCACAATTCTCTGCATCCCCGCCCGCTCGAGGCCACCGGGACGCATCTCGTCATATGCCCCGAAGGCCTCCACCCCGCAGGCGATGGCTCCGTTGTTGACGATGCCCTCGAAACTGAATCCTACCCCAACAGGCGGTTCAGGAGTATGCAATCGCGACATGCACGAGATTATCGGGAAAGATATTTATACTTTTCGAGGCATCTCCGGGTGTTAAGAGCCTATCCGGAAACCCCCGCCCGTGGGCACGCTCTTCATGCGCGCGAAGCGCGGCATGGCCGGATGGCCCCCGCATCCCGTCCGCTGTCCGACAGGGTTGGTGCGCTTCCTCAGAGGCGACGCCCATCCGAGTTTTCGGACGGGCTCTAAGGCCTCCCCTGCTACTATCGGCATGGTCACCGCCACCGCCTCCACACCTTCCGCGCGCGCCTGCCTGGGAAGGAACGGGCCGGCTCTGACGCCGCAGCAGTGCGCTGGTTCTCGAAGCGGGAGCTGCAGGAGGTCGAACTCACCCACTACACGAAGCGCGTCCTCAACTTCCTCCGGTATGGGACCTCGACGCGCCGAAAGGCGGCAGAAGAATGGCATAGCCGCCGTACTCATTCAGGCGGAGCGATACTGAATTCCTCCGCATTCCCTTCCAGAACGATGTCCCCATCCCGCTCCAGCGGCTGCAGCCCCTCCGCGGCCTCGATCATTTCCAGCAGCACCTGGCACGCCGGCGTGAACTCGCCGCGGCGGCGGAGGGCTTCGGCCAGTTGCAGGTAGCGGGGATTGCGGGCGTCCGCATCCTGCTGGTTGACCGGCTCGTTGAGGAGGTACCCGGCGAAGCGGACGAGTTTCCCCGCATACGCCTTGCCCGAATCCCGGTAGAAGACGTACACCCATTCATCCGGGCTGATGATCGCATCTACCTTGGGACTCCCGACAGGGCGCGCCTTCAGGAGGGGTGCAGCAGCCAGGTTCCCTATCACCTCAGTCCGCTGGTGCGTTCCCGATTCCGGAGGGATGTTCACCCCTGTCTCCTCCAAGACTTCCCGCCGGGCAGTGAAAGCGTGGGCAAAGAGGCCATACCGGTGCCGGGCAGCGATCTCCTTCATGCCTCCCCCCGGGATGACCAACTCCCCAGCGCGGAGGGGATCGGCCTTCTTGAAGCGCTCTGCGACGAGGAGCTCGCGGCCTTCGCCCTCGCCGCGGGGGACGTAGCCCCAGGAGACCGGCCTGTAGACCGCCTCGGCCATCGGCCGGAGGTCCGGGAAGGCGGAGGGAATCGAGATGGCATAGCGGGGATGCATGTGCAGGATTTGGGATGGAAGTTTTAAGAACATTATGCGGCAGCTGGCTTTGTTTAAAAAGCCCTTATTTGGGGCGACTTATTAAACAGGATGGGGAGATTTTAAACATTATTCGCAAACCCTAAACTTCTTGAAATTTGGATGCTGAACCATCTCAAGGGCTTGTGTGGAATTGATGGTGTAAACTCCGTTAGACATACCCGATTGAGTGTTATTGTCCACAATGAAAACCTTTCCATTATCAGGCCTAACATTCTCAAGGGATGCCTGTTTTTTCACAGCATCATCAATATCAAGACGTTTCCCCCCTTCGCTGACCATAGAGAAGTCAATATCTGTGATGTCCCTCAATTTTGAAATCAGCATTGTACCGCCTGGAAGGTCTTTGAATTTTTCGTATATTCTATGGAAAAGCTCTCCAGGAATCACGGCAATGTGGTATCCTTTCATTTTTTGGAGAAACAAATGCCTCAGAAGCTTTATGGCGGTTTCTTTGTGATCGCACTCATAATTACTAAACGCATCATAGAGAACTGACTTATGTAAAACAAACCTGTCTCTCTTAAGCATTAGGCATCCCTGTTACAATTTGAAAGCGTCGTTGATTTGCTCTTGATTGATGCCCTCTCTTTTCATTCGCTCAATAAGAAAAGGCACAATGTCCCCGTTCTTCATTACTTCCACGTCCATTATCTGTGCGGGGGAGTTTATAGACACGTCCACAGCAATGACATCAAATTCTGTTGCGTCTTTAATTTTGGCTTCAAGGTCTGGGCTAAAAGGTATTTTTTTTGATGTAATTTGCTCTCTCAGTTCCTCCGCTGTCATAAACTGTATGTCCCTAAACTCGCTGTTCATACAACACCTCCCCTCCTATTGACCGCTATAATAATAAGTCTTAAATTCTTTGCGGTCATTCATGGTATAATGTTGTCGCCACCCCCTTAAATTTGCGACTGCTCTCCGGAGCGTGGCTCTATCCCCAATTCATGCATCTCTTGTATTACCACGCAGACGTTGTGACAAAATGTTTTAATCAGGGTGATTAGTAACTTTTCGTACCGTATGTGTTTAGCTCATTGCACACCGCAGGTTCTCTTGCTTCTGATTTCATTGTTCCCTC